>CAZEWV010000041.1:0-12790 GCA_964516025.1 uncultured Eubacteriales bacterium | reverse complement strand
TGAGCTGTTTTTTTTCGAAGAGTTCATTCTTGTTGATCTTTTCAATCTCTTTTCCTGGTTCGAGGAAATTGATAGGAGGAAAGACATAATCCCCTCTTTTTTGCATTTCCGGAAAAAGAAATTTTTCCGGAGAGGGAGGCTCTTTGGGTTTGATGAAAGCCGGCTTTTTCTTTAGAAGTAATTTTTTGTTATCTGTTTGAACCTGTTTTGATTTTTTTTCTTTTTTCTTGGGTGGGGAGTATTTCTTTATCACATGTTCCCGCATCTTCACACGTTTCTTCTGTTTTTGATACTGGGTGATGCGGATTCTGACCTCTTTGAAGACATACCGGGAGAGACTCAGAAGGCCGTGAAGTATTCTTCTGATGGAAAGTCTCGCGGATAATACCAGGAACAAAAAGAGCAGGCCGATGAGTAAAAGCAGAGTTCCCATATGATTAAAATACTTGATGAAAAATTCAGAAATGAAGGCCCCTATCAAACCTCCTGTTTGAACGGGCGTGTCTCTCCAGTTGACATCTTGGACAAGAACAGAAAGGATGGAACACAATATAAACAGGAACAGAACCGTACTGCTTATGGTTAGAAAAAACCGTTTTTTCTCTCCTGGAAGAAACATTTGGATAGCGATGTAAAGGAAAACAAAAGAGAGGACAAAAGAGCCCAAGCCAAAAAGCTGAAGCAGTTCCTCTGAAAGAAAAACGCCTACGCGTCCTCCATAATTGTGGATGTCTTGTTCGGCCGATGATCCGGTAGCCCAGGAAGAATCGAGTGAGTCATAACTGATCAGGCTCAACAAAATAAAGGCAGCTAGCAAAATGAGAAGAATCCCAGCTATTTCACCTGAATAGGACCTCTTCTTCTGCGGTGAATTTTTCAAGGATTTTATTGATTTTTTCTTTTTTTTCTTCTTCATTACGGGGAATTATAACATAACCTGACTTATTCATAAAAACTGCCGACATCTTTCCTTGCGAGCGTAGCGTGGCAATCCCTACACTTGAGATTGCCACGTCGCTTTGCTTCTCGCAATGACATGCTCGTATAGTTGGATAAACTGCTCGAGGGGGATTTGTTCGGGGCGCAAATGTGCTTCAATTTTACAGGCCATGAAGGTTTTTTTTATATCGGATGGAGGGATGTTGGCCAATAGAAGGTTGTTGTAAATCGTCTTCCTTCTGTGTCTAAAAACTGTTTTAAGGAATTTGAGGAATTCTTGAGCGTTTGAAAGAGGGAACAGGGGAGCCTGCCTTTTTCTTAAGGAAATAAAACCCGAATCAACTTTTGGGGGAGGGTAAAATGCGGCAGAGGTCAGAGTGAAATGGAGTTTGGTCACAAAAAAATTAAAAAAATATATCGACAGTGGAGCATAAGCCTTGGTGTTGGGAAGCGCACATATTCTTTTGGCAACTTCTTTTTGAAGCAGAAAATGGCACTCTGAGATGAGCGATTGTTCCTCCATAACTTTAAAGAGAATCGGTGAAGAGATAGAGTAAGGGAGGTTTCCCACGAGTTTGAATTGGGTGTGAGGGGGCAGCAATTTTTTAAAAGAAATCTTGAGGATGTCGTCTTCTAAAACCAGGAGGTTTTTTGGAGCTCTTTCTTTGAGTAAAGAGGCGAGGCGGGAGTCTTTTTCGATAGCAATAATTTTTCCGGCTTTTGGGGTCAAGAGAAAGGTCAGGGCGCCTTTTCCCGGTCCGATTTCGATGAGTGTGTCTTCAGGTTGAGGACTGATAAGGCGGACGATTTTCCTGAGAGCTTTTTTGTCCTTAAGGAAATGCTGTCCCAATGTTTGTCTTCTACTTTTTTTCATCGTTGAGTTGACGGAACACCAGTTTTGATAGCATTCCATCAAAAATATATCACACTCCTCCTTTAAATAAAAAGCTCTTGTCTTCAATAAAACGGGGTTGTACTTCCTATGTTCACACGGGGGGTGAGGACTTCCCCCTCTCTGTGTGGGAATGATCAATCCGGAAATTCACCGCAAAAGGGGATTGTGTCCAGGGCAAGATTTAGTTATTATCATACTGTGGGAAGGAGAGGAATGTTAAACATCTTGCTCCTAAGAAGAGGCAGGTTTATTCATGAAAATTCCAAACATCCTTCACCAAAGGCGACTAAATGATAAGAAAACAATGCGAACAAAAAAAAGATTGTCCCTTTGTGTCTTATTGTTGTGTGTTGTCCCTTTTCTTCTTCAAGGGAATCAGATAAACCTTTCTGACACCCCCAACCAGAGTGTCTGGTGCGCCATTGCCATCAATGCAGCAGGAGAGATTATGGTGGTTTGGTCTGAATGGGGAGGCGACGGGATTTGGTACCGTATCCAGAGAGATGGCGAATGGTCTGAGAAAAGAAAGGCCGGGATTGTCCATCAACAGGCTTGGAGCAACCAGCTGGCTGTTGATTCTTATGGGACATTTCACCTCTCTTATGCAGACGGAGCCGGGAGTCTTGGCCGTGATATCTGGTACAGCCACTACACGGGAGACCGATGGTCCACAGCGGAGAGAGTGTATGCCAGTCCGCACAATTCAGCCTGGAACAGGATTGATGTGGATACCAACGATGACATTTATGTTCAGTGGTACCATAAATATTATAACGAAGAAGATGTTTCCGATATTGTCAGCATTTCAAAATCCAGGATGGGAAGCTGGCCATCATCTTATGAAAATATTTCACGGTCACTTGGAGAGGAGTCCATCCATCCTGCATTCCGTGTCCGGAACGGAAATGTCTATTCGTGTTACATGGACGAGGCGGGCCCCCGACGCATTTATTTTGCCGAAAGGATCAACGGCCATTGGAACTCTCCTGTTCACGTATCGCCCGGGTATTATCCTGCTCTTGAAATTGACAGCTCAGGGAACATACATATTGTCTGGAGCCAGTGGGATGGCAATTTCTATTACAAAAGCCGTGAGAGCGGTCAATGGGGGGCCACAGAGGTTATTTCCGACGGAGAAGCCCCACTTTATTTCGGCGATATAAGGTGCAAGAGCAATGTTCTCGTGGCCAACTGGGTTCAGGATGATGGTAATAAATGGGGCGTCTATGCGTCTGCAAAAATTCCGGGTGGACCGTGGATCACTCCGGTAAAAATCGGCGACACGCTCCCTTTGTTTGATGAGGAAAGGCTTGTTCAAGTCGCCATCGACAATAAGGGTTGTGCACATTTTGTCTGGCATGGGGTTGGCCAGGGCGGCGAAACCGATATATTTTATGAGAAGTACTGCATAAGCGGTGAGGATGTCAATTTTATCGAAGTCGATAAATTGACCTTCAATTTTGCCGCGGAAAAACCTGTTCAACCTAATCCTCAAACCTTTCGTGTGAGAAATTCAGGAGAAGGGAATTTGAGCTACTCGGTTTCTTCCGATAGAAGTTGGCTAATTGTCGATCCTGTGTCCGGCACAAGCTCAGGAGAATGGGATGCGATTTATGTCTCGGTTGACATAACGAGCCTGCAGGCCGGTGTTCATACCGGAACCATTTCCATCTCGTCTTCGGATGCCTACAACAGTCCGGTCCGGATGAGTGCAAGTGTGACGGTCACGGAAAAACAGAAGCCGTTCATAACTCTTGATAAGGTCGGCCTGTCCTTTTCCTCATTTGCAGCCAGTGCAAATCCTTCGGCACAAAATTTCAGAGTCAAAAACGGTGGTGTTGACACACTCAATTATTCTGTCTCATCCAATAGCAGCTGGCTGACAGTAAGCCCAAGTTCAGGGTCGTCTACCGGAGAGTGGGATACGATCACGGTCAGTGTGGACAATTCTGGTCTCGATGTAGGGACCTATCAGAGCAGCATATCTGTATCTTCTCCGGATGTGGACAACAGCCCTCAGAATATCAGTGTAGAGTTGAGGATAGAACTCCCTCCATGGCCGTTCCCTCCACTGAATGTTCAGGTGAACAGGATTTCCCATGAAGGTTTGATGATCAAGGCCTACCACAATGAAATTACATGGCAGGGGAATCCCAAAAATGACGGCCTCTTTAACCTGCAGAAGTACAATATCTTCAGGAAAAAAGTGAGTGAAGACAGTTCTGCTTATGTATGGTTCAGAGCCGTTGCACCAGGAGCGTTTTCTTTTGTGGATGGTCTTTTCGATTCTGCAGAGGAGAGAGATGTGTACACATATGCTGTGTCCAGTGTCGATGATTACGAAAGAGAAAGTGCCAAAATTGAAGTGTTCCTCAGCGGAGCGTCCTCTCCCAGTATGAATTTTTTAATCGACAATCAGAAAAAAACTCTCCCCGTCATAATAAAGAAATAAGCCTAATCTCCCGAAAAATTGATGTAAAGAATTCAAGGGTTCTTGACCTCTAGAATCCTTATGATCCTTGATTTCTGAGGCTGTGGAGGAGTTCTTTTCTTTTTACAATTTTCCCATTTTTTAAAACACGGTGGATATCTCTTATAGCCCTGATGTTCTCGAGTGGATTTGAGTTGAGCAGGACAAGATCCGCTCGCTTGCCCTCCATGAGCGTTCCGATGTTATCTTCCTGCTTCAGGGCTTCCGCCGCATATTTTGTGGCTGTCCAGATGGCTTCCATGGGAGTTAATCCGGCCTCGACTAAGAGCTCCAGCTCTCTATGCAGGGAGAATCCCGGAAGGAGATAGGGCCAAGGTGCATCCGTACCTGCGAGAATTTTTCCTCCCTTATCTTTAAACATGACCAAAAATTCTTCGAGTCTCTCTTTTGTTATTCTCCAGTTCTCTTTGTTCTGAGTCACTTCTAAAAACTGTTTGGAGAGATAAAAATCCCATCCTTCTACAATGGAAGGCGGCATCAGCTCGACAAAGCGCTTCTTTTTGATCTCTTCTGCGGGGAGCGTGAAGCTTTCATAGAGAGTGAGATTGGCATGGATGTAGACATTCTTTTCGATAAAAAGATCGATTAAATCGTTGTATTTTGTCCGGTCGACGTGAAGCCATGTTTTATCGGATATTGTATGAAGAGGAGGGGCATCTTCAAATTCTTCATCCGTAAGGAGAGCTTCTGCAATGCCGGTGGCATGCTCAATCGTTGAGATCCCCCATTGGGCGGCAAACCGGGCGTCTACTTTCCTCAAGTGTCCGGCGACCGGAATCCCATACTTGCTGGCTTCGAATAATACCCTGCGGACGAGACCTTTGGGAAGAGTGATATAAATTTTTATCCAATCCACTTTTTTTTGAGCGAGTAGGGACACCACCTTCTGGGCCTCTTTGACGTTTCTTATGATGGCTGTGTGCTCGCTGGCACCAAAGGGGACTTTTCGGCTGTTGATCATATAACCTGCGACAAAGAGAGTTGGTCCAACTCTTAGTCCGGAATTGACTTCGTCCCTAAGTGTGAGAATAAAATCTGTGTCGTTTCCCACATCTCGTATGGCCGTAACGCCGTTGATGAGGAATAAGGGCAGAAAGGATTCTTCCACACAGTGCACGTGCATATCGATAAGCCCTGGAATAATATACCGTCCCTTAGCGTTGATTATTTTTGCCGGAAAGGGGATCTTTGTGTGCCGGCGTGAGGATATGGATTTAATTTTGTCATGTTCCAGTATGATGAGTGTATTTTCGATGGGGCTGGTTCCGTTTCCATCTATGAGGGTGCCCCCTTTGAGAACAGTATATTTGTGGGGCATGAACTTAAAAACCGCCGCAAAGAGAATAACAGCGAGACAAAATGCGATAAAAATAAAATACTTCGTTTTTTTCAGTTTAATTCCTCCTGAATTTTCACATTTTTATCTTATCCCATAGCACAAGTCAATTCAATCCTTCTCGTGTTTTGGATGTGCATCGTATTAAATAATGAACAAAAAAATTTGACAATAGAGACAAATTCCTTTATAAAAAGATACTATTTTTTGTTTGGCGTAGCCGTACAAGAAGAAGGATTTATTCATGTCTCAAGGAGAAAAAAATGATTAGAAAGCATGGAATCTTTTTCCTGATTTCAATAATTGTCTTATCCACCCCTCTCCTGTTTTCTCAGGAGGCCGAAGCCAGAGCTATCGAAAACATTGGATTTAAAAAATTTGAAAACCAGGTCGAAGTCTCTATTGAATATGAGGGTGATGTCGATTTCGAGAGTTTTGTGCTGTTTGGACCCAATCGTTTAGCCGTTGAACTTCCTGGTATTGAAAAAGTTTCCAGTTCTCCGAATGTAGCCGTCAATGAGATGGGAATCACCAGTATTCGGAGTGCCGTCTACAGTCCTGGAGTAGTGAGAGTCGTTCTGGATTTTTCTGATGAAATTCCCCGTTACAAAATCGAAGATTCTGAGACTGGACTGAAGATTTATTTCTGGAAAGAAGCAGCAGCAGAAAGCATTCTAGTGGAAGATGTCGAGGCCTTAGACAAAGAGGCCGTTATGGAAGAGCCCGAGAAGCCCAAACCTGCTCCTCTCGTGCCAGAACTCTTTCCTCAGGAAGTTGAAGAAAAGGAAGACAACCCTGCTATAACAGATGAAGAGATGAGAAAGGTAGGGGTAGGTGTTTCTGTGGGCTACATTGCCCTTCAGGATGAAGTTTTTCAGGAAGTCTATGGTAATGGAGGGGTGAACTACAAGGCCGAGCTCTCCTTTATCCTTCCTTTTTCTACCAGATACCTAGATGTGTGGACCAGTGTGAGTCAATTTCAAGCGGACGGGAAATCAACTTACTATGAAGAGGATACAAAACTGAAGATCACAACATTTTCACTCGCGGTACGGTACCTGATCAAATCAAACAAACTCACTCCATTTTTCGGAATAGGTATGGATTATTACTCCTATGAGGAAACACTCCCTGAAGGATTTATTGTTCCATCTGTCGGAGGCTCAGACCTTGGGTTTCATGTTCAGGGTGGGGTCTATTATAGATTCACTCCCGGTCTTTTCATCAAACTTCTTGTGAAGTACAATACAGCCAAAACGACGGAAAACAACATCGATGTCAACCTTGGAGGGATGGAGTATGCTCTGGGTTTAATCTTCAGGTTTAATCTCGAGCGTCAATAAGGGGAAGTAGCGGTTTTTATTTTTGGGAGCATCTCCAGATTAGTTGATGCAAAGGACTCAAGGGTTCTGGACCCCTTGACCCCTAGAATCCTTTAATCCTGGAACCCTTATTTTTTAATTATTCTTCCCGTTGTCACATCATTGACTTGAGTTGCCGGAGCCGACATCGAGAGTGTTGCCGCTTCACCTACTCGATTCATGTTGTCTACTGCCACGAGTTCATAGGAGTAAGTTTTGCTCTTGTTGATATGGCGCCGTTTGTATTCCAAATTCGATGAGGCCAGTTCAACCAGGAGGATTCGATTTACGCCATCGATTTCATAGATTTTATATTTTTCGACATTTCTATTGTTGGAATTGGCCTGCCATGTGAGGTGATGGACATATTCCCTGAAAAATAAGGTCTTGTTGTTGATAGTTGTCCCTGCGAAACTCGAAGGCGCATATATAGGGGGCGCCAGAACTTCAAGGTTTACGAGAACCTGACGGGGGCTGTTAAACGCTTCCGGGCTGGTGACTTCGATAATGCCGGTGTAGCTGCCCTGGTCTAAATTGAGGGCATTGATTTCGGCAGAATGCTGCGCTTCTTCTGTCCCACCCAGGCTTCCGCTTGTCGGCGTGGCCGATAACCAGGTCTGGTCGGTGCTGAGAGTGTAGGTCAGGGGATCACTTCCAACATTTTTTATTGTAAAGGATACTGGATCCGGATTGAAACCTTCGATAGTCACGCTGATCTCCTGAGGATCGAGCTCGAGGAACGGTTTCTGGGGGATTGCTGGGACTTTTTCGTAGAAAATATCTCTCAAACCGCCTACGCCGCCTATGTCGTCATAGACGATATGGGCATATCCATTGTTATCGATCCAAACCTGAGGATAAAACGCATCTGTTCCATTCAGGGCTATGGGAGTTTCCCAAGCTTCCCTTGGAGTTTTTTTTGCGTAAAAGGCATTGGCTCCGATGTCTGTTTCTTGGATCCAAATAGCCATGATCACCAGATTGCTGTAGTGGATATCGCCGAACTGGAGAGGCGCAAATCCTGAGGAGATAACCTCTGCGGTCTGCCAGGATCCGTTCTCCTTAGACTTAGAAAAAAAATTTCCTCCCCTATTACTGAACACAATGTGAACATCTCCCAGATTATCCACTTCCAGATCCGGATAATAGGCAAGGCCTTCGAGAGTCTCATGGGGAATAGCTTCCCAAAAGGAGCCCGCGACGTCCTCCTTGTACTGGAGCCGCCATGGGGATCCGCTTCCAATTCCTTCCATGTAAGTGACATAGGCGCGACCGTTCCTGACTTGGAAGGCCGGATGGATGGATTCGTCATAGGCTTCCCAGGAGATTCGCTCATAACTTGTGGGCCATGGTTGTCCGATGACTTTGGAGTGCATGACCACATCGGACACATAAGGATCGACATGTTCATGGAACCAACAGATATAGACTTTGTTTCCGTCTACGGATGTGCGGTTCCATGCCGAGTTTTCGGGAGATAGATTGTAAATTTTTCTCTTCTGTCCCCACCCTGTATCGGGATTGTACACACAGTGCCAGATGTCTCTGTTAAGCCTGGAGTTGCCGTCCGCGTAGGACAGATGAAAATTCCCCTGAGAGTCGACCGCCAGTTGGGGACTCCAGATATCAAATTTCGTCAAATTCGTATTTATCGTTCCCGACCACTGTCCGTCGCGGAAGACGTTGTAAAAGAGCACTCCACTTTCTTCATCACCACCTCTCGGGGTTTCTGTCCAGACGACAAGGATGATTCCATTCTGGTTGACAGCGATGGACGATTTGTGTGAATCGGCAGGAGAATTGGAAAGGTTCTCATCGGCATACATGTTCAGGGCAAATAGAGAAAGAATCGATAGTACGAAAATCAGTGTTTTTTTTCGGCTCATATTCATTGGCCTCCAATAAATTTAATGATTAATATTACTGCAGAGCAGAAAAATTGTCAACGGATTGTAGGACTGAACATGATCGTTTACACAATAATCCCGTTTTAACTTTTTGACATGCCATAAAAGCACCTTTTGGGTATCATCTACTGGGTGAAACTTTTGATTTTTTTTCGTGCCTCTATTATACTAATTCTTCTGGCGCTATTTAGACCTATATTTTGCTATCCCTTATAATCATAGGGATTTACTCGATTATTCGAGCGATTTTTTTGTGTTTGACCACAAGGTTTCTCTATGATATAGGTCGTAAGGGAGGAGAAATGCAGAATAAAACCTTTGAAGAGATTAAATACAATGGCAAATTGATTGCTATTGTATTGCGATCAAATTATTCCAATAATAAAACAACATTTTTTAGTCCTCCCGATTTTTCTCAACAATTAGGTTACATCGTGTATAAAAAGAATGGAATAATAAAACCACATTTCCATAAAAAAATACACAGAGATATTACTTTGACTCAAGAAGCACTGTTTATAAAAAAAGGAAAACTCATCGTTAACTTTTACACAACCAATAAAAAATACATAGAATCAAGAGAGCTAAAAACAGGAGACGTTATTTTTCTCTGCTCAGGAGGTCATGGCTTTAAAATGCTTGAGGATACGGAAATGGTGGAAGTTAAGCAGGGGCCCTATTCAGGTAAAAATAACGATAAAGTGGTGTTTAGAAAAGTTGAAGGTGATACAATTAAAATGAGAACTAAGAGGCTGGTCTAATGAAGGATAAAATTACTGTCGTCATTCCCGCTTTTAACGAGGAACAGGGACTTCAGTCTATCATTGAGCAGTGCAAAAAATACTGCTCTGAATTAATCGTTGTCGATGGGCATTCAACAGATAACACGGTGGAAATCGCGAAAAAGGCAGGAGCAAAGGTTATATACGATAATAAAAAAGGTAAAGGAGATGCCATCAGGACCTGCATTCCTCATATCGGCAGAGAAATTACAGTCTTTATCGATGCAGATGGATCACATGACCCAGACGACATCCCAAAAATCGTTCAACCCATCTTAGAAGACAGAGCCGATCATGTGACTGGTTCCCGCCTTCTCGGGGGATCGGATGAACTTCATGGGGGATTTGATGAATTCATACGGCTTGTGGGGAGCTCATTCATCACAGCCTGCATCGGGTGGAAGTTCAAGACGAAGATCAGTGACAGCCAGAACGGATTCAGATCATTAAAAACTGAATTGCTCAGGAACCTCGATCTCAAAGAAAACATCACAACTATTGAACAGGAAATGGTCATAAAAACTCTTAAGAAAGGATACCGATTAGCAGAGGTCCCGGCTCACGAATACAAACGAAAATTCGGGAAATCACATATTATAGTTAGGAAGGCAGCGTTCAGGTATGTCTCTTCTATGATAAAATATCTTTTCTTCTGATATGCTTTTGAGTTTTCTTCATAATATTCTCTTTGATTCTATCATTTCTCCCGATTTCTTCTGTTTGACCACAAGGTTTCTTCTATGATATAGGTCGTTAGGGACGTCAGAGGGCGGAAATTGGACAAAAATGTGAATAAAACAATGCAAGCGCTAAAATCAAATTCCAATTTTATCTTTTCCATGTCCAAGGGAAATTCAAAGAAAGCAGCCTTTTTCACGAATCTTCAGATTTTCCTCTACCTGACATTCGTTTTTCTCTGGTTCAAAGACAATTATCAGATCTTCAAGTTCGTTCCTGTTTCTTCGATCTATGCCCTGATTCCCCTCCTGGGTGTGACCGCGATTCGGGGGCTGGACTCTTTAAAGAGGAAGACCAGACAGTCCCGCCAAAGAGCTGGATGGCTGAATTGGGGACTTCTTGTTCTTCTTCTCATCACTGTGGCGGTCCGAGTCCCCTTTCTTGCTGTTCCTTTCGGCCTTGTCGACTCGG
The DNA here is from genome assembly GCA_964516025.1 of uncultured Eubacteriales bacterium. Classification (GTDB taxonomy): domain Bacteria; phylum Acidobacteriota; class Aminicenantia; order Aminicenantales; family Aminicenantaceae; genus JAUWVG01. The sequence continues at coordinate 1,930 of CAZEWV010000041.1, read as the reverse complement.
ACGATATGATCCCCGTTCTTTCCGCCAAGCACATTTCTGAGGGAAAAAGGCCCGCCGTTTACTTTTACGGCGAGAATTACGAGGGGACTCTGGGCCATCATATTTATGCCCTCGTGTTCAAGGTCACGGGATTTTCCCTGTTCGTCGTCATCCTGATTTCCCTGGGTTTTTTTCTGGGTTTTATTACCGTCCAGTACATGTTTTTCCACAGGATCTTTTCTTCATTCCCACTGGCCTTTGCCCTTTGTCTGTTCTACGCACTGCCTATCGGCTATCTTCTTGCCTTGGGATTTCACACGACATACTCGCCTCTGCTCCTGCTGCTGGGCTCTCTCTCTCTCTACCTGTCATTCCTCGTGTGCAAAGAGAAAAGAGGCGACCTCCTTGCCAGCCTTGGGATTGTCTTGGGATTGGGGATATGGACCCATCCCCTCATGATCTATTTTGCCCTGACTTCCTTTCTCATGCTGGCTGCCAGGTACAGGTTGGCTTTGGGGAGATATGTGAAGTTGGGAGGATGGGTGTTTGTAGGAGCATTCCCTGCCGTCCTCAATCAGGTCGGGAACCGCTTGGAAACCCTCCAGTATCTGTTCTCGGGGTCGCAGGCCATGCCAGCTCCCGAAGACAAGATCCTCTCCATACTCAAAAAACTTACGTATCTTGTCTCCGGAGAGACCCATGTCTTCAATCTCCTATATATAGGCCTGATACTGTTAGGAATAGGGATTATCCTGGTTCGATCGCTCATCCGGCGGGAAGTTTTGCCCGAATTCATCTTTGTCCTCTTCTTTGGTGTAATTCTTGTCATATATGTCTTGTCCAAGTTTGTTGTGGATGATCTGTTGGTGAGATATCTGTATCCCTTTTATTTCTGCCTCCCCGTTATCCTGGCTTCGGTTTTCATCAGGCTCCGTGGAAAGCTGCGACCGGTCCTTATAAGCGGTCTTTTTCTCGGTATACTCTTGATCAGCAACATCAGGCCGGTTTTATTCGGATTGTCCAAAGCCAAGGAGGCTCATGATCAGCTCAGCACGCTTCTCGCCGAGGTGGCCACGACTGGAGAAACTTTCTGGACGGGCGATTACTGGCAAGTCCTTCTCCTCACCGGACTTTCCGGAGAGAAAATAAAGGGCTGGTCCTATCCACATGAGAAATACCTACCCTACAAACTGGAGTACTTCAACCAGGGGAAAACCAGCAATCTGCTGTTTTTCCGTGTTCCGGGAGCATTCTCACTTAAATATAGGCATGGTCTAAACCACATTTCGGGTGTCCTTCAAGAATCCCTCGAGCAGGGGGATAAAATAGTCGATCTTCTTGACTTCCTGGGTGTTAAGGCGAAAGTCCGGAGGGTGGGGGAATTCGGGCTCCTGATCCACGGCGTGTCCAGCTCTGTCCATCCTCATGTGGTCAACACCCGGATTCCCGAGGTCATTCCGGACATGATGTTGAGTCAAGTCCGGGAATCCCAAGGTTTTCTGAACCTTGCCTTCACCAATTCCTCGGTCTCCGAATTCTCGGGGTTTAGGCTGTCCGTGCAGATCCCGGGATTCTGTTCCCTGACCAGAGGATTTTCATCCGACAATCCGGAGGTCAACCTTCGCATCCCCTCTCCTCATCTTGACAGCATCCCCATCCGATTCGGGCTGGATTTCCAAGGTATACAACTGCCTGCGACCTGGAAGGAAGTCACATTCGATCTTTCAGCGCCAAGGCCCCGGGGTAAAAGACCCTATGTGCTGGAGCTTTCGGGTTTCGGCCCCCTGGTGGAGATCGCGGGAAAAAAGCGCCGGATCTGCGAAAAAGAAGTCCGTATCATGCTGTCTCCCCGGGTGATGAGGGCGGGACGACTGCGGGTGCGGCTCTATTCACCCTTCAAGTTTTTCCATCCCCACTGGTATGGGGATTACACTCAGGAGGTCGAGGCCGA
>CAZEWV010000040.1:0-12834 GCA_964516025.1 uncultured Eubacteriales bacterium | reverse complement strand
GCGAAATAATTGAATGGTTGAAAGGCCTGAATCGTTTGCTCACTAATAATCCCTACACCGGTTTGACCAAGAAGGATTCCCACAACAATATACCCTACAACCTGAGGAATTCGGAACTTTTGAAACAGCCGTCCGCCTATAGTACCTCCAAACATCGCCAACCCTAAAAGAATCAATATATTTAAATGGACACTGGATAATTTGGAAAAAAGAGAGGATATTGACTCAATCATTATTCATATCTTGAGTGATCGAGTCATCATCTGGAACCTTTCGATTCCAATATCCTTAATTTCAGATGAGAAGCAAACTTAGCCGAACGGTATACTTTATGCGTCGCTTTTTGAAAATCCGATTCCACAGCATGATAAATATCAACAAATTTCTGCGGATTACGGTCGATGACAGGGAACCAGCTGCTTTGAACCTGCACCATAATTCTGTGTCCCTTTAGAAAACAATGATATTTATCGCGCAGATCATATTTTATTTCGGTAACTTTATTCGGTATAAAGGATTCTGGTTTTTCATAACTGTTGCGGTATTTACCGCGGAAAACATCGGCACCAATAAGCATTTGAAAATCGCCCATCCTTATTTTTTGCGGGTTGGGATCATTATCCGGAGCATCTCCCGGGTATACATCAATGAGTTTGACTATCCAATCCGCATCTGTGCCCGTAGTCGATACATATAGATTGGCTAAAATTGAACCGGCAATTGTGACATCCTCGGATAACACCTCTGATTGATAAACCAATACATCGGGTCTGCCGGCGGCAAATCTCTGATCTTCCACCATCCACAGATGTCCCTGCTTTGTTCGCGTTTCAATGGTAAAAGGAACCGGCTTATTGGGGTCGCTTATATATTCATCAAATTCATCTCCCGCTTTACTTTCGGGAGCGCTGAATGAAAGCAGGCCATTGGCATGAAAATAAAGATTTTTTACTTCGGTCTGTTCCGGTGGCCATTTTTCATACGATTTCCATTCATTTGAACCGGTTTCAAAAACAAGTGCCTCGGGCAGATTCATATCACCCTTATCTTTTAAATGATATAGAAAAAACGGATATTCCACTTCATTTTTAAAATATTCGCTTGTTTTTTGTCCAAATTGAATATTTCCTAAACTTTCTCCTGTACCGCGGGCCCAGCCGCCGTGCAGCCAAGGACCGATTACGATTGTACTTTTATTTTGCGGATTCTTCTCTTCAATTGTGTAATAAATGCTCATAGGGCCGTAAAAATCCTCTGCATCAAACCATCCTGCGACATTCAGAACAGGGTGAGTGATATTGTTTAGATTATGAAGCACCTCTTGTCTCTCCCAATACTCATCGTAATCGCCGTGTTCCATATACTCATTCCAGGTGGGCACCCGATTAAAAAAATATTTTTTATCTACATTGGATAGAGGACCAAGCTCCATGAAAAATTTATATCCGTCAGGGGTTCCATAATCGAATCTTGCGCTCCCGCGGCTTTCTGACGGTCCCGATCTTGCGGCCGCATTGCCTGAAAGCCAGCCGAATGTATACATCAGACGGAATGCACCGTTATGATGAAAGTCATCTCCAATCCACATATCCGAGGGCGAAGCCTGTGGTGATGAGGCCCTCATGGCCGGATGGGCATCGATCATGCCCATAACGGTTTGAAAACCTGGATAGGAAATTCCCCATTGTCCGACTCTTCCATTATTATTGGGGATGTTCTGAAGCAACCATTCAATAGTATCGTATATATCGCTGCTCTCATCTGTGTCTTGCGGACCTTTTTTTTCGCTTACGTGCGGCCGCATCACCACAAACTCACCCTCAGATTTAAACTTGCCGCGAGCGTCCTGATAAACAAAAATAAAACCCTCTTTTGCATAAAGTTCATTGGGTCCCATTGTAAGTCTGTTCATTTTCGCCCCGTAAAAACGTATCCCATACGGTGTGCTAAAAAACATAAAAGGATATTGTTGGCTCTGGTCGTTGGGAGTATATATTTGTGTAAAAAGTCTAACTCCATCGCGCATGGGAATCATGACTTCTTTTTTTGTATAACTATCTCTGGCATCGAATTCCTGCGGGGCACAAAATGCCGTCGATACAAAGCAGAAAACAATTAATACTGGCAATATTCGCAACCAAAAATTATTTTTCTTCTTGTTCATAATTCCCTCCAAACATTTATTACGTCGACGCCTCGCATCTGTGGCATTCTCAACTCGTGAATAATTCATGTTGATCATTTGTTTAATGGTAGGACAGTTTCGCCCACTGGGATATATATTATGTAATTAAAAGGGTTGACACAAGCACTAGCGCTTTAACGGCGATTTGATTCAATATTTCGAGTTAAGAATGAATTTTAATCTTTTTTAGGTTTTTCCATGTTTCTTCAGAATACCAAATATCAACAAATTCTCGAATCGCATCTTTTTCTCTTTTGACCATTTCTTCTGCTACAGGCTTTCGCAGAAGGCCTTTTAAGGCACTGAAAGCCAATAATTCTTTGCCGGCAAATTCCTGAGCTGCTTTCTTAGCATTTTCCATTAAATTTTCTGAGGAAGATATTTGATCGATGAGTCCTAATTGAATCGCTTCATCGGCAGTATACATCGTTCCACTGTAGAGGACTGACTCGGCATTCTTTTGACCCACACAAAATTTAAGCATTGCGATACTTCCAGCAAAGACAGTCGAACCGAAGCCTATCTCATTTAAAGAGATTTTTGCTTTTCCTGAGGACATGATCCGGGAATCACAGGAAAGGGCAAGCATACAACCTCCGGCAATGGTATGACCATTCAGGGCTGCTACAATCGGCTTTGGAAAGATGAACAGAGAAGTGTAGAGATTAGTAAATTTGGTTAGATATCTTATAAAAGATTCTTTTGGATAGGTTAAGAATTCAGGAATATCGAATCCAAAAGAGAAAAATTTTCCCAACGCGGTTAAGATTATCGCCTTAACCGTCTTGTCATTTGCCAATTTAACGAAACAACTATCGAGTTGCTCTATCAGAGGCTCATTTATTGCATTGACTTTTCCCCTGTTTAGAGTGACTGTTGCAATCCCTCCCTCTTTTGAAACAGATACAAAATTCATAATGTCCTCCCTCTTTAATATACAACAAAGTTGACACAGGGAACAATTATTTCTGTTCAGATACTACACGTATCAAATAGCGTCAAATGGATATGAGTTTGACCACCATATTATTATATGTTATAGATTCTAGAGAATGTCAGCAGGCAGGAATTGAACAGGAGCCTATATTCATGAAAAAGCGCTGGATTGTAATCTCCATTGTCGTGCTGATTACTGTTGGTGTCTGCAGCCTCTGGTATTTCCTTGAGAAAAATCGCCCTACGTCAAGACTTCCGATCAGGATTGGTATTCTTCATTCGCTGACCGGGACCATGGCCTTTAGTGAGAAAGCAGTCGCTGATGCGACACTGTTGGCCATTGAAGAACTAAATGAGTCCGGTGGAGTGCTTGGGCGCAAGATTGAAGCGCTTCTCGTGGACGGTAAATCCGACTGGCCCACATTCGCAAAAGAAGCAGAGAAGCTGATAACTGTTGAACAAGTATCGGTTATTTTCGGATGCTGGACTTCTGCAAGCAGGAAGACAGTTAAGCCCGTCTTTGAAAAACACAATCAACTGCTCTTCTATCCTGTTCAGTATGAAGGTCTGGAAGAATCGCCAAATATTATCTACACGGGCGCAGCGCCCAATCAGCAAATTATCCCTGCAGTCGTGTGGTGTTTTGAAAACCTTGGAAAAAGGTTCTTTCTGATTGGTTCAGATTATATTTTCCCCCGTGTGGCTAATGAGATCATACGAGATCACGCAACAGCGATAGGAGCAGAGATTGTCGGGGAGGAATATCTCCTGCTCGGAAGTCGTGATGTTGACGATATAATACGAAAAATAAAAGAAACCAAGCCGGATGTCATTCTTAATACGGTTAACGGCGACAGCAATGTTCCATTCTTTGAGGGGCTGCAGGCAGCTGGTATCACGGCTGATGTCATGCCAGTCATGTCATTCAGTATTGCCGAAAATGAACTCCTAGCTTTGGGACCTGAAAATATGGTAGGGAACTATGCCTGCTGGAACTATTTTCAAAGCATAGACAATAGCGAGAACAGCCATTTTATAAACACCTTTAAGAAAAAATATGGGGCTGATAGAGTTGTTGATGACCCAATGGAAGCAGCCTATATCTCCGTTCATCTTTGGGCGCAGACAGTGGGAGAGATAGGGACGGTCGATGTGATTGATGTACGCAGAGCCTTGGGAAACCAGAGCTTTGATGCTCCCGAAGGGCTTGTTTATGTAGACCCAACAAATCTCCACATCTGGAAAACCGTCAGAATAGGGAGAATCAGAAGCAATGGGCAGTTTGAGATAGTTTGGGACTCAAACAAACCGGTTCAGCCCCTGCCTTATCCCCGAACCAGATCCAAATCGGAATGGAACAGGTTCCTACAAGATCTCTACGAAAGCTGGGGCCAAACATGGGAAAATCCAGGAAAATAAGGATTCTATATATGAGAATCTCTATTGCAACGAAACTGACATGGTTGCTCCTGCTGGCGGGATTGACGCCTTTGATTATTGTTGGATATTTGAATTACAAAAGCTCTGTTGAGATGATGACAGAAGAAATCAAAAACAATCTGAATGCCTTTGCCGAAACAAAAGCGAGTCACATCAACACCTATTTTGATGACAGGAGAAAAGATGTCGACCTGCTCGCTCATAGTCCTGTTATCATCGATGTTGCGCCTAACCTCATCGCAGCATTCAAGACCTATGGAAAGGACTTGCCGGAATATGCAGCCCTGGACAAAGAGATCAGAATCTTTCTGACATTCTACATAGAGACCCTTGGGTATTATGACCTGTTTCTTATTTCTCCTGCCGGCGATATAGTTTTTTCGATGATGCATGAAAACGATTTCTTAACAAACCTGAAAACGGGTCCTTACAAGGACTCAGAGCTAGCGAAGAGTTTTATCGGGGCAGCGACCCTGTTGGAAACGGCAGTATCCGACTTCCTATATTATGAGCCTTCTGAAGAATACGGAGCGTTTATTGCCGCGCCTATCTTTAGGCAGGGAGTAACCATCGGAGTGCTTGCTGCCCAAATGGGCGCCAAGGCAATCTATGAATTGGTGCAGGACTATACCGGCCTGGGTATGACGGGCGAGACGATCTTAGCGTCACGAATCGGGGATCGGGCTGTTTTTCTGAATCCATTGAGACGCGATTCTGATGCATCATTCGAGAGAGAAGTTGTCATCGGATCGGATTATGGAGTACCAATTCAACAAGCAGTTCAGGGAAGGAAAGGAACGGGTGTATTTGAAGATTATAGAGGCGAAAAGACATTGGCTGCATGGAGATACTTACCTCACTTGCGATTGGGCATGGTTGTGAAGCAGGACACAGCCGAAGCATTTGCGCCGGTTTATATTTTAAGAAACCAGTCACTAGCTGTAGGATCTGTCGTTTTGCTAGTTTTGATCTCTGCAGCACTGCTTCTTTCAAGAACCATTTCTACTCCAATTAAAAACCTGACGAGGACCACGGAGCTAATGGCCGGTGGAAACATGAGCGCACGCGCCGATATACGACCCGGCGATGAAATCGGTGTTCTTGGTACGACCTTCAACGATATGGCGGAAAAGCTTCAACATCAGGCCGAATCACTGAAGCGGTTTTCATTCGAACTTGAGACCATAGTAGATGCCATCCCGGGGCTTGTCTTTAGTAAGGACAAGAAGAACCGCTATCTTCGCGTCAACAAGTATTTAGCCGATGCACTTAAGATGAAGAAAGAAGAACTTGAAGGAAAAGATTGCTTCGAAATTTATCCTCGTAAACAAGCTCAGGCTTATCTTGATGATGACCTAGAGGTGATTAACAGCGGTAAGCCAAAGCTGAATAATGACGAAGTTTGGGAAACCGAAGACGGAGCCAGATGGATCAGCTCTAGTAAGATCCCTTACTTTGACGAGCGAGGCGAGGTCATCGGCGTCATCGGTGTAGCCATGGATATCACCAAACGCAAGGAGGCAGAGAAAGCTTTAGTAGAAAGTGAAAGAAGGCTTAATGAAGCGCAGAAGATTGCTCATATTGGACATTGGGAATTGAATCTAGTTACAAATGAATTAAACTGGTCAGATGAGATCTACCGAATGTTTGAGATTGACCCTAAAAAGTTTGGAGCTTCTTATGAAGCCTTTCTAGGTGTCATCCATCAGGATGATAGAGATTTTGTCAATAAGGCCTACACAGATTCACTTAAAAATAAGACGGAGTATGATATTGTCCACAGATTGATGTTTAAAGCCAAAAGGGTGAAATATGTGAATGAGAGGTGTCGAACAGAATATGATAAAGAGGGAAATCCTGTACGTTCACTGGGGATAGTTCAAGATATTACGGAACGTCATCTCGCTCAAGAGAAAATAAAAGAATATTCTGAGAGCCTGGAACTAATGGTTGAGGAAAGAACGGAAAAACTGAAAATGGCTCTCAATGATTCTCAGGATGCCAGAGATAAAATCGATGGGATTATTAAGTCCATCGCAGACGGATTAATTGTCATCGATTCTCGGAAAAGGATTGTTTTGATGAACCATGCTGCAGAGGAACTGTTGGGTATCCGTTTGAGTTCAGCTATAGGAAGATCTCTTGATTTTGCGGTTAGAGATAAATCTTTGCAGGAAAAGTTAACTTATACATTCGATAAAATAAAAGAAGGATATGAATTTGATTTTGAGCATCCTGGAGAAGATCCAAAAAATCCGAGGATTATGAGAGCTCGGACATCACTACTTGGAGAAAGAGATGGAACAAAAGTTGGAACAGTTCTCATCATTCATGATGTAACTCACGAGAGAGAAGTTGACAGGATGAAAACAGAATTTTTAACAACTGCAGCTCATGAATTAAGAACTCCGTTGACATCTATCCAGGGCTTTTCTGAGATCTTGATGACAAGAGATAAATTAGATGTAGATGAACGACATAAATATTTAGGTTATATAAATAAGCAATCCGTCAGTCTTGGAAAATTAATCACAGATCTTCTAGATGTGTCACGAATTGAGTCAAGAAATAGAAAGTCGATAAGAAAAACTAAAAGTGATATAAGAGAGATTATCAAAGAAGTTGTTTTTTTCTTTGAAGAACAAAATATAAAAAACAAACTAATAATAGAGATTCCTCAAAAACCTGTGAATTTTTCTTTGGATCCTGAAAAAATCAATCGAGTATTAAAAAATTTAATTGGAAATGCAGTCAAATATTCACCTGAAGGTGGAGATATTCGAATTGCTTTGATGGCCAAGGAAAATGCTTGTCAAATCTTAATCGAGGACCAGGGGATAGGAATGACATCAGAGCAAGTGGCAAAAATATTTGACAAATTTTATAGAGTGGATGCGTCAGATTCTGCGCCGGATGGAACGGGACTGGGGATGACCATAGTCAAGTATCTTGTTGAGTCCCATGGAGGAACTATCAATATAGAGAGTGAGTTGAAAAAAGGCACAAAAGTAACGATTACACTGCCTCTCTTAAAAACCTAACGTTTGATCAGTTCAGTAACTTTCCATATTTCCTTTTCGCCTTCACGGGTGTGGATAGCCAGTTTGGCATGTACTTTGGTGGATTGATTGGTCTTTATGAACTCAAGCACTTTCCCTGAATCTTCTTTCCTGATGTCGTATCGACGAGCGGGTGAAACAATATAATAACCGTGTTGTTCTCCTTCTTCCATCGTACAGGAGAGGGTATGGTCTTCCAGTTTTTCATGATCGCTGCAGGCCATGGTATAGAACACCCCTTCTTTAATATTTTTCGTGTCGACGTGCGCGTCGATGGCGGTGGGTAAGAGCCAGGCTGTGACTAAAATCCCAAAGATAAACCCGATTTTTCCAATTGATTTCATAAAAGCCTCCTTAAGTTTCAACTGTTTTTAAAAACTATAATGGGTGCCGCACCGTCATATAACTTATAAAGCCTATAATATTAATAATACAAAGAAAAAACATATCAAGTCAATAAAATATTCTCATCAGTGGGGCCATTATAGAGTTTGCGCTGCCGTACGTATTTGATTTATTTGTTTTTTTGTTGATTTCTAACCGGTTCTCATATAAATGTATTAGGAATGAAAAGATTGAGGAGAGGATTATGAAAAAACAAATCCAAGTTATTCTTATTTTGTTTATTGTTCTAGTTTATAGCATAACTGGGTTAGCTCAAACCCAGGGAACATTCACCATGGAGGAAGTTTTAGCTCCACCTTATCCATGGGCTCTTGCTTCAGCCAAGAATGCAGACCGCATTGCCTGGGTATTCTATTCCAAGGGTGAACGGAATGTATGGACAGCGGCGGCTCCGGATTTTAAACCCGTTAACCTGACCGGATATGCCAAAGATGAGGTCTTTGAAATCCCTGATGTCTACATCACAGACGATGGAGAAACCGTTGTCTTTATCAAAGGTGGAAGGCCCAACAGCCAGGGTTGGGTTACCAATTCAGACAGCGATGCGGATGGGAAGGAACAGGCCATTTGGGCCGTAAGGCCGGATGGGGGAAAACCTTGGAGAATTGCTCTTGGCAGCAATCCTATTCTTTCTCCTGACGGAAAAAGCCTGTTACAGGTGAGAGAGGGTCTGATTTACAGGTTTCCTTTAACCACACCAACAGAACCCGACGATTTTCTGGAACCGGAACTTCTATTTAGAGCGGCTGGACGGAACGGGTCTCCGAAATTTTCTCCTGATGGATCCAAAATCGCCTTCGTCACCAACAGGAATGATCACAGCTTCATCGCTGTCTTTAATATCGCAGCGAGAAAGATCACCTATATGGCTCCCAATGTGGACCGGGACAGCAATCCCCAATGGTCTGCCGACGGAAAAACGATTGTCTTTTTAAGGCGGCCCGGGCTTCAGTATGGTTCGGCGGCCTCAGGTTTTAGAGGAGGTCGAAGTGGGGGCGCAGCCAGCCAGGCCATTTGGATTGCCGATGTCGAAACAGCAACGGCCAAAAAACTGTGGGATTTCCCCTCAGAAAAACCACGCTATTATTCTTTCCGCAATTTCGAACTCACAGCCAATGGTCGGATTATCTTTAGGGCAGAGCGAGAAAACTGGAACCATTTGTTTTCCATGCCGCTCACAGGAGAAGATCCCGTTGACCTGACTCCCGGTGAGGCCTTTGTGGAACACCATGGTCTGTCAAATGATGGAAAAACTCTATTCTACAGCACTAATCTGGTGGATATCCACGGCCGGCATATCTGGAAAGTCCCAACTGCCGGGGGTAAACCTGTACAGCTGACTAAAGGCGCCACCATTGGCACTTATCCTGTCGCTATGGGATCCGGAGACAAAGTGGCCTTTCTCTACGCCACAGCCGTACATCCAACTTCCATCGCTACCGTTCCTTCCAACGGTGGAGAAATCGAAGTGATCGCACCGGAAAGTCTCCCTTCGGAATTCCCAATGGATGAACTGATTATCCCGGAACTCGTAATTGTTAAATCGCCGGATGGACTTGAGATTCCCTGTCAGCTCTTCCTTCCCAAAGGCGCAAAAGCAGGGGATAATCTTCCAGGTGTGGTTTATACACACGGCGGACCCATACGGCAGATGCTTTTGGGCTGGCACTATATGGAGTTCTACTCGGAAGCATATGGGATTAACCAGTACTTTGCCAATCATGGCTATGCTGTGATATCCATAAATTATCGCAGTGGTATTGGATACGGCCGTTCATTTCGCAATGCTCCCAACACAGGAAGGCGTGGGGCATCCGAATACCAGGATATTCTTGCCGGAGTCAAATATCTCCAGAACCGTCCCGAGGTGGATGCGGAAAGGATTGGAAAATGGGGACTTTCTTACGGTGGACTGCTGACAGCCATGTCGCTGGCCAGAAATTCCGACATCTTCAAAGTTGGTGTGGATTTAGCAGGAGTTCACGACTGGTCACGACGCGGAAATATGTCTGAGGCCCAGCGCAAACTGGCCTTTGAATCTTCTCCTGTTGCCGACATCAAAACCTGGACGTCACCCGTGTTCTTCTTGCATGGTGATGACGACCGGAATGTCGCCTTTCAACAGACCGTCGATCTTGTTCAGAAATTGAGAGCAAAAGGAGATGTCCATATTGAGCTGATGATAGCTCCGGATGAACCTCATGAGTTTCTGCTGTATAAGAACCGTATGGATGGGTATAACCGGACATTTGAATTCATCAACCGGTTTTTAAAGAAATAAATGAAGGAGTATGAAATGAAAAAATCGACTCTATCCCTCTTTATCCTGTTTGCTTTTGCTTTGGCTGTTTTAGCATGGCCTCAACCGGCAAATGCCGAACAAAATGTCACAAAACCGAAAGCTCAGTTCGGTTTTAACATCGGAGATGACTACACCCTTATCACATACACCCAGCTGACAGAGTACTGGAAAAAACTGGATAAGGAATCTCCGCGGATGAAGATGGTGGAGATCGGCCGGACAGCCGAAGATCGCCCACAGTGGATGGCTATCCTCACGTCACCGGAAAACCACAAAAAACTCGACTTCTACAAAGACATTTCAGCCCGTCTGGCCCTGGCAAAAGGACTCGATGAAAAGGAAGCCAGAAAACTTGCCATGGAAGGGAAAGCCGTTGTCTGGATCGATGGGGGACTGCATGCCACCGAAGTTGTCGGTTCGCACCAATTGATGGAGATTGTGTACCAAATGGTCAGCCGGGATGACAGAGAGACTTTGCGCTTCCTCGATGATGTGATCTTACTGGCGGTTCATGCCAACCCTGATGGAATGGAGATGATATCCGATTGGTATATGCGGGAACCCGATCCCAAAAAACGGTCCACGCGAGGACTGCCGAGGCTCTATCAAAAATATGTCGGGCATGACAACAACCGCGACTCCTATATGTCCACTCAACCCGAAACAACTAACTTGAATAGGGTCATGTACAGGGAGTGGTATCCACAGATCATGTACAACCACCATCAGACAGGTCCAAGCGGCCTGATCGTTTTTGTGCCCCCGTTCCGTGATCCTCCCAATTACAATTTCGATCCTCTTCTTATCATCGGAATCGAACAGGTAGGCGCAGCTATGCATTCACGACTCATAGCCGAAGGAAAACCTGGAAGCGGAATGCGTAATGTCTCGAGCTACTCGACCTGGTTTAACGGCAATGTCCGAACAACCGGCTATTTCCACAACCAGATCGGTATCCTGACCGAAATAAAAGGAAATCCCACTCCGGTTGAACTCAACATCGTTCCAGACCGTCTGCTTAAGAGCATGGATTCTCCTTTTCCCATTACTCCAAAGACTTTCCATTTCAAAGAAGCCATCGAATATTCCATCACCATGGATAAAGCTATCATCGACCTTGCGTCACGTTACAGGGAAACATTCTTGTACAACCGCTACATCATGGGCCGTAACAGTATCGAGAGAGGAAGCCAGGATAACTGGACCATTCACCCCAAAATTGTAGATGCGGTCAAAGCTGAAGTGAGTCGAGCGTCTACGGCGAATCAACAGGCTGCTTCACGTTTTGGCGGCCGGAGCCGTGGAATCACCAAAAAGCAGTATGAACTGTTCAGAAAACCCGAAAACAGGGATCCCAGGGGTTATATCCTTCCTTCCGATCAAGCTGACTTCCCCACAGCCACAAAGTTTATCAATACACTTGTAAAGAATGGTGTAACCGTTCATCAAGCCAACCGCAGCTTTGAAGTTGCAGGGAAAAGTTATCCGGCCGGATCCTATGTTGTCAAAGCAGCCCAGGCTTTCAGGCCTCATGTTATGGACATGTTTGAACCCCAAGACCATCCCAATGATTTTATGTACGAAGGTGGCCCCCCGCGACCTCCCTATGACAATGCCGGGTACACACTGGCCTTCCAGATGGGTATTGAATTCGACCGGATCCTTGAGGGATTTGAAGGCCCATTCCAAGAAATAAAAGGTTTAGCTAAGCCTTTAACCGGCAAAGTAAACAATGCTAAGGGAGCCATAGGATTTTTTCTCGATCATTCCATCAATGACGCCGCTGTAGTTACCAATAGGCTTCTAGCAGACGGCCATAAGATCTATTGGATAAAGAGATCCTACGTGTTGAATGACAAAACCTTTCCTGCAGGAGCCATCTTTATAGAATCCAAATCTTCAACACTTAAAAAGCTGGAAGAGATGTCCAAAGAATTGGGTGTAAGCTTTTATGGAACGCCGCAAATAATTGTAGATACGGTCATTCAGATAAACCCGGTCCGGATCGGTTTGTGGGACCGCTACGGAGGTTCTATGCCATCGGGTTGGACACGCTGGCTGCTCGAGCAGTATGAGTTTCCCTTTGAGGTGGTCTATGCGCCTAAACTCGATGAGGGCAATCTGAGAAGCCAGTTCGATGTGCTGATTTTTGTAAGCGGAGCGATTCCCGCTGTCCGGAGCAGCCAGGGAGGATCTCAATTTGGTGGCCGAGGCTTTGGAGGTTCTCCAAATCTCGAGGGCATCCCTGCTGAATTTCACCATATGGTTGGAAATATAACTCCCGATAAAACCATCCCGAAACTCCTTGAATTTCTCAAGGACGGAGGGACTGTTCTGACCATCGGTTCATCCACGAATCTTGCCGGACATGCCGGCGTTCCGGTCGGAGATCATATGGTCGATCAAAATGGAAACTCTCTCGGACGAGAAGTGTATTTCGTCCCGAGTTCAGTTCTTCAGGTTAGAGTCAACACAGATCATCCTCTCTCCTACGGGATGAAAGACCG
>CAZEWV010000039.1:0-12837 GCA_964516025.1 uncultured Eubacteriales bacterium | reverse complement strand
TCTCTAAGTTGTTGAAATTAAAAAAGATCAATTTTATTACTGTTAAAGATCAGTTAGACTAGTCTAAATTCATGAGCCAGTTTTGTCAAGAGGAGATCTTACGTGCACAAACTTAAGACGTACGGAGGATAAAAAAAGTCTCATCCAATTAAAGGGACATCAATTAAGGTGACATCATACTTAATTCGAAAACACGGTAATTAATTCCGTCCTAATTTGGATTTAAAGCAAACCTTCCTGATAAGAACTGCGTCTATTCAATATAGGAAGATTCGATGGACGTTAAAAAAAAGAAGGAGTCAAATGTTTAAAAATTACTTTCTGGTCACCGTAAGAAATCTGAAGAGAAACAGCACTTATTCACTGCTCAATATTATTGGTCTTGCTGTGGGTATGACCGCCTTCATTCTCATAGCCTTGTACGTTCAATATGAGTTGAGCTTCGATAAGCATTTTGATAAGGCCGACCGGATATACAGAGTCGTAAGGGAAGGGCGTGCCTTCACTCCGGCTCCATTAGGTACAGCTTTAAGGGAAGATATTCCCGAAGTCGAATCGACTGCCAGGTTAATGCAGAGGAGCAACACTCTCGTTTCTCTTGAACAAAACAATTTTCTTGAAGATGCATTCTATTGGGCGGATCGGGAAATGTTTGAGATATTTTCTATTCCTTTTTTAAGCGGGGATCCAAAAACAGCATTAAACGATCCTTCCTCAATCGTACTGTCTCAAAGAACGGCAAAAAAATATTTTGGGCAAACAAATCCGATGGGAAAAACACTAACTGTAGGTGAAAATCTTGAGTTTACAGTATCCGGTGTTTTTAGTGACATGCCTGACAATTCTCACTTTATTATGGATGTCGTTGTCCCATACGAAACATTCTTCCAAGCAACAAATAATGACATCACCAGTTGGAGCAGTAATTTTTCCTATACATATTTTTTGCTGCGTGAGGGGGCTTCCCCGCAAGTCTTGGAAAATAAAATATCTTCCCTCATCGTTATCCCCTTATTCAAAGCAGAAGGGATGAAGGCACCTTACCCCAAAATGTATTTCGTTCAGCCAATAACAGAGATTCACCTTTTTTCCCATAGAATGCAGGAAATACGGGTGAATAATGATATAAAATTCATCATCCTCTTTTCATCGATCGCTGTTCTGATTCTATTGATCGCATGTATCAATTACATGAATCTGGCCACTGCCCGATCTCTCCGCCGGGGAAGGGAAGTTGGAATGCGGAAGGTCGTCGGTGCTCAGAAAGGACAATTGATCACACAATTTTTAGGAGAATCTGTGGCTACGGCCGCACTGGCGATGATTTTTTCCATAATGATGACCGTGATGGTTTTGCCGTTCTTTAACAACCTGGTGGAAAGACAGCTCAGTTTTAATCCCATTCAAAATCCTCAAATCTTTTTAGGACTGGTCTTTATCACCGTATTCGTCGGTTTGGTTGCCGGCAGCTATCCGGCGATGAAAATGTCCGGTTTTAAACCGATATCTGTTTTAAGCGGGGCTTTCACCAGGAGTTCCAAGGGTTCATCTCTGCGAAATGTTCTTGTTTTAGTCCAGTTCTCAATCACGATTATTCTTATAATCTGCACCATAGCCGTTCGGAATCAGTTGAAATTCATTAAAAATGTGGACATGGGCTATGAGAAGGAGCAGATTATCACATTTCCGGCCCGTGGGAGTTCTGTCCGTCGGAACATACAATCGATAAAAGCCGAGCTGCTTCAGTCTTCATATATTACCGCTGTAACAACTTCAGGTAGTCTTCCCAACAATATCGATACCTTCACATCAAGAGATTGGACAGGCAGGAATCCTGATGTGCCTATCCCCATCTTCTATAACACGGCGGACTATGATTTTGTCGATCTCTTTGGTTTGGAAATTGTTCAAGGAAGAAATTTCTCTAGAGACTTTACTTCCGATGAAGCAGGAGCGTTTCTTGTAAACGAGACCGCTGTAAAAGTTGCCGAATGGGAATCACCCCTTGGGCGTAAGCTCACTCATTGGACGGGTGCGACCGGAAATATTGTCGGAGTCCTTAAAGATTTTCATCTGCAGTCGCTGCACAGTCCGATCGAACCGTTGTATGTCTTTTTGGATTCCAGCAGTTTTTTCAATATTGCGATAAAAATAAATTCATCCAACATTCCGGCAGCCATCGGATATGTGAAGGGTGTTATGAAAAAATTTGCACTGAGTTACCCATTTTCCTACTCTTTTTTTGATGAGGCGTTTGAACAGGCCTATTTTACTGAACAACGAATGGGACGGATTTTTGGTGCCTTTGCATTCCTGGCTATTTCCATCGCGTGCCTGGGACTGTTTGGCTTGACAACATTCGCAGCTGTACAGAGGACAAAAGAGATAGGAATCCGGAAAGTGCTGGGTGCCTCTGACTCAAAAATATTTCTGCTGCTTTCCAAAGAATTCATAAGGTGGGTGCTGTTGGCAAACCTTATTGCCTGGCCCATTGCCTACTTTGCAATGAATAAGTGGCTTCAAAATTTCGCGTATCGAATAGACATCGGGATTGTTTCCTTTTTAATATCGGGCGGCACGGCACTATTAATCGCCTATCTCACGGTGAGCTATCAATCGATCAAGTCCGCACGTTCAAATCCCATAGATTCCTTAAGATACGAGTAGCCCGATTTGATCTAATTTGATTTGATCTTAGTGCCGATAATATCCATCCCCTGGAGTTCATTTTTTGCATGACACTTGGTGTACTCACCCGTGTCATCCTTCATGAAGGTGAGTTCAAAGGTTGATCCATCGCCCGAGTCTACGATTGTGAATTCGAATTCCTTTCCTTCAACCGCAATAATCTCTCCTGGACTATCTGAGTTATCAGGAAGAGCCCAGAGTGCGCCGTTTTCCACATAGATTTCGACTGTCATAACACCCATATCATAAGCCGTCATATCAAATTTATAACTGCCGAGGATGGGTGCGTATTTCTTTTTGAGTTCTTCATCTGTCTGGAAAGCAAAGGCGATTGTCCCAGCAAGTAAAACGGCAAGAGATAGGCAAACAATTGTTATTCCAATTTTAGTGTTTTTGTGTTTAAACATAGGGTCTCCTTTTAGAATTGGCATTCTTGTTTATTTACGGAATTCTAACCGAATAAGTTCATTTTTGCAAAAAAGTGATCCTGGTTGATGAAGAAGACTCACTTCCTTGCAATTGTAAATTTTATAGAATAAAATCGAGTCAATATTTTCAGTACATAATTGAGGGATATTGATGGCTATCGAATGCACAAAATGCCCTTTGACGGCCTGCTAAAGTAGATGTTTGACTAACTAAATGTAAAGGAGGGATTATGATAGGTCAAGTAGGCCCCACGGAGTTAATCGTTTTAGGTATTCTTTTACTTCCTTTACTTCTTTGGATTTTCGCATTGGTTGATATACTGAGGAGTGAATTTACAGGTTCAAATAAAATAGTGTGGCTGCTTGTTGTCATCTTTCTGCCAGTGATTGGTTTTATTCTATATTTTCTTATTGGCACAAAACAAAAAATCAAATTACCAGAATAGCAAAGAGAAAAATGAAAGTTGCATTTTTCCCCCCAAGCCCACACAATAGGGAATAGGTTCGTATTAAATAAATAGACACAGCAAAAAAAAACATAACATAGCATGAGAAAGACGCTCAAAACTCTCTGCTTCGCCCTGATAACATTTCTCCTCTTCCTGCTCCCCCAACTGCTTACAAATGATCATAAAACTAAGATTTTTAATCCCTCCCCCCAAAACGGTCTGGAATTCTGGGCCGTACAGCGCACCTACCCCGCATCAAACCTGCCCGACCAGGGCCTCTTTGAAGCCTTCCGGCAGAAGGAACGTAATCCGGAAGAAACCTCCTTCCTCAATGCTCAAGACTCCTGGCTGTCCATAGGCCCCAAAAACTTCGCCGGCCGCACCATCGCCCTTGCGCTTGATCCCACAGATCCCAACATCCTTTTTGCCGGTTCCGCCTCAGGCGGACTCTGGAAACTCACAATCACCGGCTCCGGAGAAGACGACTACACCTGGCAGCGCATCCCCACAGGATTTCCTGTCCTCGGCGTAGGCGCCATTGCCATAGACCCCAGAGACAGAGACATCATCTACATTGGCACAGGGGAGGTCTACGGCTACCGCTGGCAGGACGGCGAATCCTGGGGAAGCTTCTGGATGAGAATACGGGGAAACTACGGCATCGGCATCCTAAAATCTACAGATGGCGGGGCCACATGGACAAAGACTCTCGACTGGACCAAAAACCAGCAGCGTGGGGTCATGTCGCTGGCTTTCGATCCCCAAAATCCCGACACTCTCTTTGCCGGGACCACAGAGGGGATCTACAGAACCCGAAATGCAGGCTTTAGCTGGGAGCTCGTTCATAGTGTCGTTATGGCCGTTGATATTAAAATTAATCCGGACGATCCCAGTCTTATCTTTGCCTCCTGCGGAAACCTCGGCACTCCCGGACACGGTATCTACCGCTCTTTGGACGGCGGCACAACCTGGAAAAAACTCACACAAGGCCTTCCCGAATCCTGGATGGGAAAAGCCAAACTCGATATCTACCACAGCTCTCCCAATATTATCTATGCCGATATCGCCAACTACAGAGAGCGCCTCGGGCTCTACAAAAGCAGCGACAACGGTGATACCTGGCAGCAGATCTCGACCCTCGAAGAGGCCGACCTCTCCACAGGCCAGGGCTACTACTCCCATTTTGTAAGGGCCAACCCCACAGACAGCTCCCAGATCTTTGTCGCTAAGGTCATGTACGCTTACTCTACAGACGGAGGGTCAAACTTTACTATTCCCAACAGCAATATCTACGACTTTGTTCGTGATCCCAAAGTCGCCCACGCGGACTGCCACACCTTTGTCAATCATCCCCAGGATTCAGATACTTTCTACATGGGAACAGACGGCGGTGTGTTTCTCACCACAGACGGCGGCCGAACATTTAGAAACCTCAACAAAAACTACATTACCTCCCAGTTCTATCCCGGATTCTCCTCCTCCCCCACGGATCCCAGTTTTGCCATAGGCGGCCTTCAGGATAACGGCACCACGTTCTATACTGGAACTCCCGACTGGATTCCCTGGGTCACCTACGGAGACGGAGGGTACTCCGCCATAGACAAACTCAATGAGAATATCGTCTACACCTCTTCACAGTACCTTTTTATCTACAGGACAGGGGACAGGTTCCAAACTGCCGAAAACTGGCGCCTGGCTACACCCTACAGATACAACACCCTCCAAGGGAAACGCCACGGGGAAAGCGAGTACGCGGCCTTTATCGCCCCCTTTGTCCTGGCCGGACACGATATCATCTATTCTGCGACCAACTACATCTACCGCTCAGACGATGGAGGAGAGACCTGGACCTGTCTTAACAACGACTTGCCCCTTAATGACCTGCCGGTAGTGGCTCTCTCTGTTTCCCAAACAAATTACAATGTTGTCTATGCTGCCACAGCCCCCTATGTCCCCAACAGCACAAGACCCGAAGTCTTTAAAACCAGAGACGGCGGACTAACCTGGGAAAATATTACCTATAATCTCCCTGACAGGTACATCGTCGACCTGGTCACAGCCCCCAAAAACGGAGACATCGTCTATGCCGCACTCTCGGGTTTCGGCTCCTCCCATCTTCTAAGGCTTTCCGGAAACAGCACCTCCTGGGAAGACATTGGTTCCAGCCTTCCCGATCTTCCCACAAATGCGGTAGCCGTAGATCCCGAAGACCCCAAAAATATCTATATCGGAAACGATCTCGGTGTCTGGGTCTCCACAGACTACGGAATAACCTGGTCCTCTTTTAATGACGGCCTGCCCGAAGCTGTTCTCGTTATGGACCTTTCTATTCAGGACAGCAGCCGGAAAATCCGGGCTGTTACCCATGGGAATGGGGTGTTCGAGCGTTCGCTTTTACCGCGGAAGGTGAAAGGGGTGAGGTTTATTCGGCGGTGAGATCGTGATTTGGTCTTTTTAGGATAATACAGGATTATCTTCCAGACTTGATGTTTATAAGAATTGAAATGTGGGAGAAAACATTAACTGATAGTGATGGAAGGGAAACAAAGAGCCTTCCTGTTCCTTTTGCTGTAATCTTACTATGAAAAAATCAATCATGGTTTACGCGCTGAATGCGGCGCCTTCTCACTGAGACAATAAAGATCCCTCCCAGGAAAAGAAAGGAAAAACCCAGGAGAGGCATCTGTTTTGAAGTCTTTGGAAAGATGACTTGATTGGCTTTGCCTGAAATGACAAATCCTGCCCAATAGTAAGGATGAGATAAAACTTTTGAAGATGCAAGCTCCAACTTAGCTTTTCTTAATGCGCCAGCGATGGATTCGCTGGAACGGAGATGGGAGTAGAATCTTTCCATCAGTTGATAGGTGGCTTGGTCATTTACCGGCCAAAGGCTCATAAGAACAGAAGAGGCTCCTGCATAGAAGAAGGCCCTGTTTATTCCATCAATCCCTTCACCTTTGATAAGCTGTCCTAAACCTGTTTGGCATGAAGATAGGGTCACAAGATCTGAATTAAGAGAAAGATTATAGATTTCTCGCATCTGGAGGAATCCGTCTTCTTGGGGATCGTCATCCAAAGAGAGAAGGATAGAAGATCGGGCAGGATTTTGGTTGTCTATAATGCTGTGAGTTGCGAAATGGACGATCTTATAGTCTTTTAGATTTAGTTTTTTCAACTGGTCTTCAGAGGCCCTTTCCCTTAAGAGTGTATTTACCTTTTTAGCTTTGAAAAGAGAACGGATCTTATTCACCTCAATGCGGCTGTACTCAAGTCGGTCGAAGCTGAAAGTATTTGTAGAGAAAAAGTCTCTAAAATTAGAGGATTTATCGTCTCCGTTTTCAAATGATCCAAAATCAGGATCTCCAACGGCTATAATGTCCATAGGTCTTTTTGAACTGTTGGTTTGTTTTTTTTCGATGATTTTTTGCAAAGAAGTGATAGATGGAGTATACGCAATTTCAAAAGTATTCAACAGCCAGTTTGTTTCATATTGATCTGTATTCAGTGTTTCAAATGGGAGAAAGTGGAGGATGTCATCGGGAATGAAAATTATCTTTTTTATCTTTTTTGTGAGTCCGGGAAGGATGAGGGAAGAATACAGTTTGTAGCTAAGATTGAAGTCATTAGAATTTTTATCAGTTAATATTTGCAAATAATCAGCAATATTATTTTTCAAATCGTTTTTAGAGGGGAGAGGGAATGTCTTGAAGCCCTTTTTTGTGACAACAAAAGCATGGGATTTTTCTTCTCCCAGAGAATAAGCAAAAAAGGCAGTGTCTTTATTGAGAAGTTTCTGAGCTTCTTTTAATGAGATGATTTTCGGGTACTTTAGATCTGCATAAGCAGGGCTTTTAGACCTGATTTCTCTCTTTAACATTTCTAGTTCATGCTCATAATTTTTTAATTGTTCATAAATGTTTGTTTTTTCTTCTTGAGAGAGTTCTGCAGCAAGAAGCTTGTTGTATACGTTTGAGATATTTCTCATTAGGTCTTTTTCTTGGTTTTGGAGCTTTGAATCGAGCCCTTGGAAAATGTCGATCTTTGATATTTCCAAGCTGTCTAGAAATGCACGGGTATTACCCCGTTCTAAATAGTTGAAGGCTTCCTGACCATAATTATTATCTGGAAAAGATTCATGACGTGTAGCTAATAATTGGATAAGATTTTGGTAAGCTTGGATTCTTTTATATGTTCCTAAGTAGCTTGCTTTATGTTCTTCTAGTTTTATCTGGGAGCGTATATCCTCAATTATTTGAATAGAGTTTTTGTAGCTGTCTACGGCTTCAGTTAGTTTATCCTGTTTTTCCAGAGTCTTAGCTCGTTCTAGATAAGCCTCCCATAGAATCGCTCCTCCCTGAAATTCCAAAGCCAAATCTATCGCCCGTTGGTAATATTTGTTGGATTCTTCGTAATTGCCTTGATTGTAGCAGATGATTCCCAAATTGTTGAGAATCATTCCCATTGCTTCGAAGTCTTTGATATTTTCTGCCTTAATAAGTGCGGAAATGTAATGTTCATCAGCGGCAGTATATTCTTTTAATTGAGAGTGTACTGAAGCAATGTTGTTTAAAACTTTGATTTCGGTTTTTTCATGTTTTACTTTTTTTGCTAGTTTTAATGCATCTTCATAATAAAAAAGAGCTCTATCAAAATCACTGTCTTTATTAGACTCCATTCCCATAAACCAGTAAACTATTCCGATATTGTTTAGATCCATTGCCATATAGATATCAATGCCCATTTCTTTGTCAATTTCATATGCATTGAATAAATAGTTTAAGGAGTCTTCATATTCTCCGATATTTTTATAGATGGTTCCAATATTGTTTAGGCAAGCGGACTCATCATCCTTTTGATTAGTGCTCCTAGCAATGTGAAGAGCCTCTTCATAATAATTTAATGCTTTGTAATAATTGTCTGATTTTTGACTAAACAGTCCAAGATTTATTAGTGCTCTTTCTTCTTCTATTTTATGATTCAGATTTTGTGCAATTTCCAAGGCATTTTTATTCTGGGCGGCAAATTCTTGAAGGTTATTTATATTTAAATAAGTATAACTAATTTGACGAAGGCATTTTAATTCGTGTTCTTTGCTATCAAGTTTTTTAGCTAAACTTATAGCGATATTAAATGATTCAATGGATTGATCATACTCTCCAGATGAACGGAATTTTTTTCCATCTGCATAGAGAGTGAATATTTCAAGTATGGTTCTGCATGTTTCATGCAGATCTCTAAAATTTTCCTGTTTAGAAATTTCTAAGGCTTCGATGTAATTATTTTTTGAGATATCTAATTGTCCAGTATTCCAATGGATAAGGGCTTTCTTTATAAGAGATTTCACTTCACGGTTTTTATTGTTTTCTTTCTTTGCTTCGATAAATTCTTTTTCATATAATTCTAAGGCTTTTTGAAAATCCCCATTTTGTCTCGCAATTTCTCCTTCTTTCAAATAAGTCGCTGGTTTTTTTCCTAAAGACGAAACTATACTAGGTGAGAAATTTTTTGAGTTCTGTCTTGAAAGAAGATTGGAGGAAGAAAAAAAAATCAATAAAATGAATAAAACAATTTTAAAATGTTTCATGATAGATATCTTTTCTCAAGATGACATTTTCCATTCTAGATAGAGAATTGTGTCAAATAGGAGAAACGATATCTATAGCCTTTTGAGATGAAATAAGAGGTGAAGTATAGAACTTTAGTTTTTATGGTAAACTAAAGAGAAAAAGGTTGTGTCAAAAATAAATTCTTAATTGATTTGAGTTTTCGTCTTCAGTTGCTATGGGAGATTTCCGCCACCAGTTCTGAGAGAATCAAGGGTTCCTGTGGTTTTTGCATTTCCACCGCCCGTTCTGAGAGAATCAAGAGTACCAAGAACATCAGTATTGCCATCCGTCAATCCAATAAGCCTGGCATTTGGCAGGAAGAAGAAGATCGCGGAGATGATCTCATGGGAGATGTCGATCTGTCTGAAGTTGAACCTCATTAAGCTGGGGCCTGCGTAGGTCATAGGAACGTACATCAGGACCACTGCAAAACAGGTAATTAAAGCAGCCGTTTTGGCTAATTTCTTGCGCATGTTGGCCTCCTTTTAGGTCACATGCGCCTTGCTAAGGAGAACTAATATTAGAGCTTAAAAGTTGACTCCCAAAAAGCTCTAAAACTCCTCATCCAAGGCAGCGCCTATAGGGTATAAATCTGAAATGTCTTTGTCAAGCGGTTTTTTGAAGATAAGTTATTTAAAAGAAAGGAGTTATGTTGATATGCGCATTATGTGGTGCAGTCAATAAGCTACACACCTATATGTGGTGTATTCAAATTTTTGAAAATATTAATAAAAATAGAGATTTTCTAGGATTTTTTCTTGTATTTTGGGGCAATTTGCTCGAGTTCTTTGCCCGCTTCCCCGGGTGGAGTGGTGAAAAAAGAGATGATTATAGTAAGTATTAAGGAGACCAGAAATGCCGGTACAAGCTCATAGATAAAGTCTTTGAGCACACCCACCTGGTTCCAGATGATGGTGACCGTCGTTCCTGAAATAAAGCCTGCGGCCACGCCGGCCTTGGTTGTTTTTTTCCAGAACAAGGCGAGAAGGAGCGGGGGCCCAAAAGACGCTCCCAGCCCTCCCCATGCAAAAAGCACAAGCCAGAATACCAAGTCTTTGGCGATGGCGCCGAAAATAAGAGCGACAACGACCAGAAGCAGAACAACGACCCGGGACAGTAGGACTAACCGTTTCTGATTGATCGTTTGTCCTTTATGAATTATTTTCTGATAGACATCTCTGACCACTCCCGAAGAGGCAACGAGAAGCTGTGAGTCGGCTGTAGACATAATGGCGGCCAGGATGGAGGCTGTCACAATTCCCATTAGGATGGGATGAAGGTGGGCCGATGCCAGAAAGGGGAAGAGGTTTTCCGGATCGCCTCCAGGGAGGGCTTCGGGTTTTAGGTAGAAAGCTCTCCCTACAAGTCCGGTAAAGACGGCTCCCCAGGCCATAACCACATTCCAGAAGGTTCCGATGAGGCAGGATTTGCGCAGGTCTCTGGGATCCTTGACCGACATGTAGCGCACAAGAATGTGGGGATTTCCGGGTGATCCCAACCCTATCCCCAGAAATCCCATTATTCCTCCCGCAGCCATGGCGAAAGGATTAAGAAACTTGGGATTAAAATTGTGGAGGATAGAGACTACGGCCTCCCATCCCCCGGCGTTTGAAATGACGACAATGGGCAGGACGAGGAGAGCAACAATCATAAAGATGGCCTGGATCATATCTGTTAGCGATACAGCCAGAAATCCTCCCAATACGGTGTAGATAAGAACGATGGTGGCTGTAATAAAGATACCGCCTGTCTCGCTGATGCCAAAGGAGGTGGAAAAGGCTTTTCCTCCGGCATTAAACTGGGCGGCCACGTAGGAGACCATAAAGATAAGGATGATAACGACTGAGAGGATCCTAAGGAGTGAGGTTTTATCTTTAAAGCGGGATTCGAAAAAGTCTGGGAGAGTGAGGTTATCCATCATGGCTGTGTAGCGGCGGAGCCTTTTCCCGACAAAGGCAAAGAGGAAGACCTCTGCCATTATGTATCCGGTCACAGCCCATACGGCAGGGGCTCCGAGTGTAAAGGCCATGCCCGTAACTCCGATGAGCAGCCAGGCCGAGCGGCCCGAGACCACGGCGCTGAGTGCGACCACGAAGGTTTTAAGTTTGCGTCCGGCGAGGAAATACTCGGAAAGCCCTGTGGATGAGAACCTGGCAGAGACGATTCCGATAATAATTATGATAAGGAGATAGAGGACAAAGGAGACTAGGGCCCGGGGATCTGTTTGGGCGGCAATCTGCCCGGCTGTCTCCACGTTCCTATTCCCCCTCTTCCTTAAAGAACAGAAAAAAGATCAGAGACAGGAGGATGATTCCGGCCGGGAGGATAAAGAGACCGAAGACCTCAATAAAAGACATTACAGTTTTTCGATGGCGTCTCTGTCCTTGTAGAAATAGGATAGTTCCCAGGCTGCGGTCTCAGGGGCATCAGAGCCGTGGGTGGCGTTTGTTTCTATGGAGAATCCGAATTCATGGCGGATAGTACCGGGTTGGGCAAGGGCGGGATCGGTCGCTCCCATGGTTTTCCGCCAGTGGGCGATGGCATCTTCTCTTTCCAGCTGCATGACGACGATTTTACCTGAGGACATAAATTCCGTAAGGCTTAAGTAGAAGGGCTTGTTCTTGTGGATGATGTAGAATCCCTCGGCTTCTTCCTTTGTGAGGGAGAGCATTTTAAGGCCGGTGATGGTAAATCCTTCATCTTCTATACGCTGGATGATCTTCCCTGCGGCTTTTTTCTTTACGGCATCGGGTTTTATGATGGCTAGTGTCTTTTCCATTTCGGCTCCTTATGAACAAGAGGTATTAATAGAATAAAGATATAACCCAAACCCCGTTTTGAGTCAACGTCTGGCTTCAATTCTTTTGGCCCCAATTCTTTTGAGGTTATTGACGTGGATTTAAAAACCGTGATATGCTTATTTTAAGATATAGCTGTGTGAAAAAGCTAAAAATTGGGAGGAAAAAGCAAATGAAATTTAGAAAAAGTTTGAAGGCCCTTGGTTTGATTATTGTCGTCTTTTTAATAATTATCCCTCTCGTTGTGCAAGCGGATATTTATATCAAGCAGAAGATGCACTCGGACGGCTTCTCGATGATGGGGCAAAGCGAGCCGGCTAAGGACGTGATGATCGTGGCCTGGATGGGTAAGGACATGGCGAGGGTCGACATGGGGGAGGACATGTCGTTTATCGTCCGGTTTGATAAACATGTGATGTACATGCTTAATCCTGCCGAAAAGAGTTACAGAGAAATGGACCTTGGCGAGGACAATAATTTTTTTTCCGCTTTAATGGCCGGTTCCGGTCAATCGGGGGGGGATACGGCCGGTGCCCAAGAAATGATGAAAAAATTTTCTGGAATGATGAAGCCCACCGGCAGCGTGACCGAGACAGGCGAAAGCCAAAAAATAAAGAGTTGGAACTGCAAAAAATACGACATGGAGATGAGCATGATGGGGATGACAACCACCTCGGAAATATGGGCGACAGAGGATATGAAAATGGACTACGAGCTGTATAGAAACCTCTCCAATTCCATGGTTGGTATGATGGGCCAAATGGCGGGGATGGAAGATTGGATGGAGGAGATGAAAAAAGTAAAAGGCATTATCGTGCAGCAGGAAACCACCATGTCCATGCCCTTGGGTTCGGAGATGAAATCTTCC
>CAZEWV010000038.1:0-12965 GCA_964516025.1 uncultured Eubacteriales bacterium | reverse complement strand
CTGATCAAGGATTATATTAACGATATCGACTGGAAGATCAGAGAAAACAGCAATGAGGGAACACTCAGTTTTTCCGGATTAAACGCCAGGGTCTCGGGTGAGGTGATGTCGAATTTTGCCATGAATCAAATGTATCCCGGGCAGATAAAAGATGCTCATGTAGAAGGGAAACTTCATATCCATGATTTGTCCTATCCTATTGTAGGCTACTGTGCGGGATGGTCGCTTGAAAATCTCCTCAAAAAGGGATTTGGCCATGTTCCCAATCAAGTGCATTCGTTCCCTGCCAAACATCTGGAAACGGCCAGCCTGCATATGGTTAATTTTATCGGGACCATGCAGGGAGAGTTTGCCGGAGCCCAGGCTTTTTCGAGTGTGGACACGCTCCTGGCTCCTTTTGTCAGAGCCGATAATCTGGATTTCGGGAGTGTCAAGCAGGATATTCAGAAGCTGATTTTTGGTCTGAATGTCCCCTCCCGATGGGGATGGCAGACACCTTTTTCCAACCTCACGTTCGACTGGACAGTTCCTGGGGACATGAAGGACAAAAAAGTCATAGTTGGCGGAAAAGAACTGGATTCTACGTATGGAGAGTACCAGGAAGAGATGAACATGATCAATAAGGCTTTCCTGGAGCTGATGATCGAAGGGGATCTGCGCGGCCGTGTATTTACCTTTCCTATTCCTACCTACAATTTGACCAAAGATTTTGATTGGGATTCACCCAACGCCAATCTCCTTTTTGATGCCACGGCAAAGTATGGAATTCCCTATTTTCAGAACTATATCGGAACAGGCATGGATCCTGGAGACATCAGGGCCATGTGCTGTCGTTTAAACCTGGACCAGAGAGAACTTATGCGCCGTCCCGGAAATATGTGGGGACCCGGAGATTCTACGGGCTCGATCGGAGTCGTCACAATCAACCTCAACAGGATAGGATATGAAGCCGAATCCGATACCGACTTTTTTTCCAAGTTAAAGAGTGTGATGACATTGGCGAAAGAGTCGCTTGAAACAAAAAGAGAAGTCGTCAACAATATGCTGGCCAAAGGACTTATGCCTTACACAAAAGTCTATCTTGGACATTTTGACAATCATTTTTCAACCATAGGTATCGTTGGGATGCATGAAGCCTGCTTGAATTTTCTTGGCAAGGGAATCGGTACTCCGAAGGGAAAAGATTTTACTATCCAGGTGCTCAATTTTATGCGTGAAACTATGAAGGAGTTTCAGGAGGAAACAGGTCACCTGTATAACCTTGAAGCCACTCCGGCAGAATCCACGTCCTACAGGCTTGCAAGGCTGGATAGAGCCAAATATCCCCGGATCATTACGGCTGGAACAGACAAATACCCATTTATGTCCAATTCCACGCAGCTCAATGTGGATGCCACACGGGATATCTTCGAAGCCCTGGAGCATCAGAAAGACCTCCAGCCGCTCTATACGGGAGGCACTATATTCCACGCTTTTCTACCCGAATCCATCGATGGGAAAACATGCAAGAAGCTTGTGAAAAAAATATCGGAAACAAGGCTGCCCTACTTCAGTATCACACCCACCTTCAGTGTGTGTGCGAGTCATGGTTTCATAAAAGGAGAGGCCCACAAGTGTCCTGAATGCGGGGAGAATACAGAGGTCTATTCCCGGATTGTGGGCTATCTCAGACCGGTTGCGACCTGGAATGACGGGAAAAAACAGGAGTTCAAGGAGCGTGTGACCTATTCGGAAGGAGTGCATGGAGCGAGTTGATGGAATATCTTCTCTTCACTTATCCCAACTGCTCAAACTGTGAAGAACTCAAAGGCTACCTGTCAGATAAACCTCTCGATTGGAAGGAATACAATCTGGTTCAAAAAGAAAGCAAAATGAAAATCCGGGATTTTCTTGCCGACATCAAACGAGATGAATCAGGATGCATTATTATTCCCACATTGATCGCCCAGGATGATGGAGTCTCAAAAGCCGTGCTCAATAGTCGTGAGGAATTGGACGATTGGTTGAAATCAAAGGAATAGAAAAGTTTGCCCCTATAGACTTTCCCGGCTATATCTCATCAACGGTTTTTGTCGGCAGCTGTAATTTCCGTTGCCCGTTCTGTCATAATGCCGATCTTGTATTAAAACCTGAATCTCTGCCTAATTTTCCGATGAATTATTTTCTCAGTTACCTCGATTCACGAAAAAACTGGTTGGAAGCCGTTTGTGTCAGCGGTGGTGAACCCCTGCTCCATGATGAACTGGATGTTCTTCTTCAGATTATCAAAGACAGAAATCTTTTGGTGAAAATTGATACGAATGGAGCCTTTCCGGAAAAACTGGAAAAGCTGGTCAAAGCCGGGTTGCTGGACTCCGTGGCCATGGATATAAAAGCTCCTCTGGACAAATATAAAAAGATCACGGCCGTATCTGTAAATACCGATGATGTGGAAAAAAGCATAAAGATCATTCAGCACTCCGGATTGGATTACGTCTTCCGAACTACAGTCGTTCCCGGTTTTATAGATGAAAATGATATAGAAGAAATCGGTCAACTTCTGAAGGGATCGAAAAGCTACCAGATTCAGCAGTTTAAACCTTTTAACACATTAGATAAAACATTCGAAAAAATTAAACCCTTCGGCAGAGAAAAGCTTCAAGCTTTTGCTGACAGGGCCGGTCTGTATTTTGAAAAAGTCAGTATAGAAGGGATTTAACATCATGAAACTTAAAGTAAAAAAAATGAACCCGGATGCCAAGCTTCCCCTCTACGGACACAAGGGAGATGCCGGTATGGATCTTTTTTCTTCCTCGGAGTATGTGCTGCGGAAGGGTGAAGTCTATGCGGTTCCAACAGGAATCAAAGTAGAGATTCCCATGGGATATGTTGGATTGATATGGGACAAGAGCGGGGTCTCTTTAAAAGGTGTCCATAGGCTTGCCGGAGTTGTTGATGCAGGATACAGGGGTGAGATAAAAGTTGTTATGGTTAATTTGGGTCAAGATCCTTTTGTTATAGATAAGGGGATGAAAATTGCGCAGCTTCTCATCCAACCGATCGTGGAAGTGGAGGTTGAGGAAGTCGAAGATCTTGAAGACAGCTCAAGGGGGGAAGGCGGATTCGGCAGCACTGGTAAATTTTAACTCCATTTTTGGCGGGATTTTGACTTTGAATTGATTCTTTGGTATCCTTTTTTGACTGTCTCCGATAGGAATTCCAGGAAGAAATTTGAGTACTTCAGGACGAAAAATGATTATAAAAATTGGATTGGGAGTCATTCTCGGTGGTGTTTTTGGATTTTTTTATTACCGCTTAATAGGCTGTAAAACCGGAACCTGTTTCATCACCGGGAATCCCTATATTTCCACAATCTACGGGGCTCTGCTCGGGGGGCTTGTGGCCAATATCCTCTGATTCAAATTTGTGATGACCCCGCTCAAAAAGAGACTTTCAGTTATCCTCTCCCGGCCACAAAAACCTGAAAACATTGGGCTTGCCGCCCGCGCCATGAAAAATACCGGCTTTGAGAACCTCTTATTAGTGGGGATGGATAAATTTGAAAGAAAATCTTTTGTAACAGCCGTTCATTCCCAGGAGATACTAAACAAGGCCATTTTTTTTCCAAATCTGCCTGAGGCCACTTCAGATATGAACGTCATTTTGGCGTCCACCAAAAAAAAGAGGAAAAATTTCCCTCTCCTGTCTTTAGATGAAGCGGTTTCGAAGATTTTTGATTTTCCGGATAAAACAAGGGTAGGGCTTCTGTTTGGAAACGAAATTACGGGCTTAACATCAGAAGAACTCTCCTTAGCCAATTTTTATTTCACCATCCCACAGAGTGGCGATCAACCGTCCTACAACCTGGCTTCTGCCGTGCTTTTAACTCTCTTCTCAATCTTTAAATATGACAAACCGGCATCTGATATTTTGGATGAACTGCCCCTTCCCAGGAAAGAACAGGAGGAATGCATACAAAAAATCCTCGAAAAATTAGATGACAAGCGGTTTATCCATCCAGAGAACAAACGGCACGTAACTGAGAGAGTGTTCAGCCTGTTCGGCCGGCTGGCACTTACCGATAAGGACCGAAAGCTTCTTTTGGCCATCTTCTCTAAAGGGCCGGACAACTTTAAATAAAGTGTTTAATCAATCTTTGATATTTAGAGGAGATTTCAGATGAATGAAAATATAAAAATTTCGTTCCCCGGGGGTAAAAAAGTTGACGCCAAATTCGGGGATTTTGTCATTAAGACAGATCAACCTGTTCACGGGGGTGGAGAGGGAACCGCACCTTCACCATTCGACCTTTTTTTGGCTTCGATTGCCACATGTGCCGGTTATTATGTGCTCGTATTCTGCCAGAGTCGCGGCCTGTCTTATGAGAACATTTCCCTTGTCTTAAAAAAAGAAAGAAATCCAGAGACCAAGAGGATCGAGAAAATTTTCATAAACATCCATCTTCCGGAGGACTTTCCTGAAAAATACAAATCTGCTGTGATCAAATCAGTTAACAGTTGTTCCGTCAAAATCCACATGTTGTATCCTCCGGAATTTATAGTCGAAGCTAATATTAATAGTTAAATATCTTTTACCGTTAAAATCATTTAAAAAAACAAATCCAGATTTATGTAGATATTTTTTCTCTATTTTAGTATTAATAGTGCAAATATGTGTTCAGGAGGAGGGAGATGAGAATTAAAGATTTGTCAGTTTTTTTGACAATTTTGATATTTTGTGGATCTGCTTCAATTTTTTCCCAGGAAAAGCCCCCGTCATCTTCGGCACTGGATAACCTTGCGACTTTAAAGAATTACCAATCCAAAAGAATATCGAGCTTTGACAAAAGCGGAAAAAATGCGGACCGTCTGGTTATCGATTCCGGAGAAACAGCGGTGATTGCGAAAATGGAAGGGGCCGGAATTATCAAGCACATCTGGATCACGATTTCCTGCAAAGATCCTATGATCAGACGAAATGCTCTCCTGCGTATGTACTGGGATGGCGAGGATAATCCAAGTGTAGAATCCCCGATTGGAGATTTTTTTGGCCAGGGTTGGAGTGAAAAATACTCTCTGATTTCCCTTCCTCTTGCAGTGGCGCCAAAAGAAGGAAATGCATTGAACTGTTATTTCCCCATGCCTTATTCGAAAGGGGCCAAAATTTCGATTGAAAACCAATCTGATGAGAGGATCGATTCCTTCTACTATTATGTGGATTACGAAGAGCACGAATCAATAAGTCCGAGCCTTGGACGTTTTCATGCCTCCTGGAATAGAGAATTGACAGATCCTTTACCTGAAGGTGAAAACGAATGGAGCACTCTGGGGCCGCAAAAAGCGAACATTGATGGAGCGGACAATTTTGTTTTTGCCGATATCGAAGGGAAAGGACACTTTATAGGAGTCAACTATTACGTCGACAGTCCTTCTCCAATTTGGTACGGAGAAGGGGACGATATGTTTTATATCGACGGAGAAAAATGGCCGCCGTCGCTTCATGGGACAGGAACCGAGGATTTTTTCAATTCCTCCTGGTGTCCAAAAGAGATCTATATGCATCCGTATTTTGGATATGCGCGTGTCAATGAAAACATCGGCTGGTTGGGAAGGACTCACTGTTACCGTTTTTTTCTTGAGTCACCCATTGCCTTTGAGAAATCATTAAAAGCAACGATCGAGCATGGTCATGACAACTGTCTGACTCTTGATCTTGTTACGGTGGCCTACTGGTATCAGGAAGAACCCCATAAGGTACTGCCGAAAATGCGGTCCAAAGAGGAGAGGCAGAATATGCCGGCCATTGGTCCTGTAGAGATTCACCTCTGGAGGGATGCGTGGCGAAAAATGAATGAGAAAAAGAAGCTCTGGGGACACGAGAAGAAGTGATGGGAGGGAAAATGGGAAAAAAACAAAAAACAGTTCACTTTATATTGGCGATGGTCTTGTGTTTTTCGATCGTCTGCGGATTGTGGGGACAGACAAAAAGAGTAAAGAGCGGAGAGCGATATGAAAGGCTGGTCATCCGAAACGTCACCCTCATAGATGGAAAGGGTACTCCTCCACGCGGTCCATTGGATGTTATTCTCAAGAATAACAAGATTGAATCGATTCGCGGCACTCGTGACAGGGAGAGCTATTCAAAAGAAGATCACATTCTGGATGGAACCGGACGTTATCTTCTTCCTGGATTGATCAACATCCATGGCCATGTGCATGATACCCGTGGAGGATTGCCAATCCCGTTTGAATACTTGTACAAGCTCTGGCTTGCCTGCGGGATTACATCTGTTCGTGATGTAGGCAGCAATTACGAAAAGACCATTGAAGAACGACGCAAGAGCAACGAGGGACTTGTGACTGCGCCGAGAATTTTTCTCTATATGAGAGCCTGGGGCGTAACTCCTGAACAGGCGCGCGTGAGTGTCCGGGACATTGCCAATCAGGGTGGAGATGGTGTCAAAATTTTTGGTATGGACCGTGATATTATGGAAGCCGTTCTGGATGAAGCGCATAAGAACAATCTTCGTGTGGCTCATCATGTGGCGGTGGAAGAAACGGATGCCTGGGACGATGCCGCTTTTGGGGTTACTTCGATAGAACACTGGTACGGTGTGCCGGATGCGGCCTTAAAGGGATCGCAGAAATTTCCGTACTGGTACAACTACAGCGATGAGGCCGAGCGGTTCCGGTATGCCGGCCGTCTCTGGCGGGAAGCCGATCCAAAAAAACTGAACCTGGTTCTTCAGACTCTTGTGGATAAACACGTGGCATGGAACCCGACGTTTGTTATCTATGAGGCCAATCGCGATCTTGTCCGGGCGCAGAATCAACCCTGGTTTATTGATTATCTTCATCCTGTTCTTGAGGAGTCCTTCAAACCCAATCCGGTTAACCATGGTTCCTATTTTTGGAATTGGACAACTGAGGATGAGGTCTTCTGGAGACAAAATTATAAAATCTGGATGAGAGCCGTTCACAGGTTTTCTCTCAAGGGCGGTCTTGTCGGAGTTGGAGAAGATGCAGGTTATATCTACATGCTATACGGTTTCAGTCTCATCCGAGAGTTAGAGCTTCATCAGGAAGCAGGTTTTCATCCTATCGATGTGATCCAACATGCAACAGGGAATAATGCCAAAATTTTGGGAAAAGAGAATGAATTGGGGCGTATCCGTTCCGGCTATCTTGCAGACCTCATTCTTGTCGAAGGAAATCCGCTCAAAAATATGAAATACCTCTATCCTACAGGTGTCATGGAGATGGTCGATGGGGTGTTGATAAAAAAAGGTGGAGTCCAGTGGACCATTAAAGATGGCTATGTCTTTCATGCCCCGACACTGCTCGAGGATGTCAAACAGATAGTCGCTGACGCAAGGAAAAACAAAAACCTTTAACCTGAATTATTGATAAAAAATGACGACACCTTCATCGCGAGGCGCCCCTGTCATTACGAAGAGCCTTGCGACGTGGTAATCTCTACATCTCTTAATGCTTGTATTCAGGAGCAATGTCGACCGGGATGGCTTTCAGTTTGGCCACCATATTTTCCGTGAGTGCATCCGGTTTGCCAAATCGATCGAGAAACCGGACAACATTCTCATAGTTTCCGTCCCCTTCAAGGATGAGGAGAGCCTGTGCCAGTTTGGTAACGGAATCTCTGATTTTATCCCAATCCACATGGAACTGCTCTGAGGCTTCGTCGTAAACGAATCCGCCTTGTTCTCTAATAAAGTTGTACTGGAGCAGTGTTCCCATCCCATGGGCTTCATGAAGCCCAAATCGCATGGAACGGAACATGCCGGCAAGGTAGGTGGTGTAGATATCCTTCTCCTTGTCCTTTGGAATCCACCCTTTCTCTATAAGGAGAGGGATGTTGTGGAGGCCCACGACGGTGGCTTTGGCCTCTTCTATGGCCGAATAATTTTCCTTGAGTGCCTTATTGACAGTGGTCTTTGTTCCATCGGGGAGTGTGACGTAGTTGACCCCAAGAGCATGGCAGATTTCATGGAGGACGACTTCGTTGAAATAGGCCCAGAAGGAGATGTTTTCTGCATCCTCTTTGGAGAGAACTTTTTTAGAAATGGGGACAAGAATTTTATTGAATTTCGCTTCCAAAACATTTTTGAGAAAGACTTTTTTTGTGCCCTTTTCCTCTCTGATTCTTTCGTCATTGGGAAGAACAAAAGCGAGTGTTTGAACTCCGGCTTTTGTGTCACCCGCAGTGAAGACCTCAATGGCGACATTTAAAGGAGACACCAGGTTGGCAACATCCTGGTCCCTATATTTTTGCTCTACAGGAAGTGTCTTCTGCATTTCATCCAGGAATTCCAGGTAACCTTTAATCTTCTCCATTTCCTCGAAATCGTTGATGTAGACAAAAGCTTCATAGGCGGCCTTAAGGCCGTAAAGAGTGTCTTCATACACCTCAAAAGGGCCAATGACAATTTCGACCAGATTGTCTTTCAGATCAATCCAGTCGCTGTCGCTTTGGTAGTAATAGTTAGAGAGCAGATCGGCAGCCCTCTGATTCAGGAATTTTTTCAAGGAGGTGTTTGTTGTGATTTCGGCGGCCTCTTTGAGATATTGGGCGGCCGGTTCCAAGTCCTCTCTGTATTCCTCGTTATAGGGGACTGCGAAAAGAGAGTTGTCTTTTCTTTTAACAACCGAGTAGGTGTCCTCCAACGCTCTTTTTTTATCCGGAAATTCGATGATATAATCCTGGAAATAGTCACCTGACATATCTGCGGGATAGAAACCTGCTCCCGGAGGCTTTACCTGTTCTCCAATGAACGGATTGTTTTCGTCGAGTCTGTCGTAGGGACCGAAGTTGATATCTAAATACCGGAGAAAATCTTTATTGGATGGATCATCCATTTCTTCGAGTTCTTTTTTTAAAGCCAATCCTGTGTGAGAGGCCTGCTTCCAGAAAATTTTATCCATCTGTTTTGCGGCCAATAAAAGTTTTTCCAGAACCTGTTTTTGCTCTTCATTCAGAAGGTTATCATCATAAAAGATTTCAGTGGGCACAAATTGTGCGAGACGTTCATGAATATCAGTTACCTTGGGTGTACTCTCCCATTTTTCTTTTATTGAAACCTGCTTTCCTTTGCAGCCAAAATGAATTCCCACTATCAACAACAGAAAAAATAGTATTAAGATGGATAAACCGTGGTTGTTTCTGAGAATCATATGTTCCTCCTTTCAGGAAAAATTCTACTCTATCAAGTTGAATTCCCCTTTGCAACTTCATGAATTTAAAGCATCCGCATTTCCGTGATTTTAAGAACGAGTTCTCCGTGAAGTGATCAGAAATCACGCTTCGTTTTCTTCTGCTTGAGATGAAGGCGGGACCCCTCCGCAGTGCACCTCCGTCCTCACTCCTCCGTCGTTGCGCGCAGACACGGACACCGCTTCGCCCTCCCTTCATCTCCTTCAAGGCAAATCGAATAGAAAGAACCATGCCCACTCGTCCCCGTGAACGGATTTCTCCATCATCTTCCC
The DNA here is from genome assembly GCA_964516025.1 of uncultured Eubacteriales bacterium. Classification (GTDB taxonomy): domain Bacteria; phylum Acidobacteriota; class Aminicenantia; order Aminicenantales; family Aminicenantaceae; genus JAUWVG01. Next base: position 3,486 of record CAZEWV010000038.1, on the reverse strand, counting down.
AGAACTCTAAAAAAATCACGGAAATGCGGATGCTTTTAAAGAGGAAGCAGAAATGTTTCTCCCCTTAGGATCTCTTCAGAGAAGGTGTGAATGAGAAGAAAATTTGGCATTATCAGTCTTTAGTAATATGAAGTTTTTTTTCTCTAGGGTTAACAATCCATGCTGAAATGACGTATTATTCTAGGGAACACACACATTTTGCATCAAAACACTAAATAATGAAGTTTATAGACCTGAAATAATTTAAGTGAAATAAATATAGTAAAGCATTTAATTCAAAGGAGAGGGTCATGAAAAAAGTGAAAGTTCCCTATAAACGCAGTTTTTACTATTTCTTTGTCGTGTCTCTTTTATCACTTGTGCTTCTCGTCTCTTGTCAAAGTGGTGAAAAGGCGGCCTCTGATCCGGAATCAATCAGAAACTCGGCAGAAGTCAAGGATAGGGTCAAAGAAGAATTTGTGAGTGTGAAAACGACTCCTGTCATCTTGGATGATTTGATCATCAAGCTCAAATCACCGGGTGAGGCGGTCACAGATAAACATATTGTTATAAAACCGGAAGTCTCCGGTAAAATAAAAATTCTAAATGTCGAGGAAGGCCAGCATGTCCAAAAGGGAGATTTGCTTGTTAAGCTGGACGACAGGGAATACACCCTCAATCTTGAAAGCGTCGATGCTGCCCGGCTAAAAAATCTTTCTGAATTACTGCTGGAAAGTCAATTTTCCGAGCAGACAGATGTCGAACAAACCGTTGACCGGGAAAAATTGGAAAAGGCCGAAAACGAGTATGAAGAAAAAAGACGACTCTTCAGACAGGGGCAAGTCACGGAAGAGGAATTTGAGGAAGTGTCCAGGCAGTATGAGCTATTCTTGATTGAATCGGGAGAGAAAAAAGAAGAGATCGTTGCTGCCGCGAAGGGGCTGACTCAATCTGAAATAGATGTTAAAAAGGCCAGGCTGAACCTGGAGAAAACGAATGTCCGGGCTCCTTTTTCCGGAATCATCACGGATGTCAAAATCTCGCCTGAGGAGTTTGTATCGGGTTCAAGTGAGCTCTTCACTCTTGTCAATATTGAAAGGATTCAAGTCCATGCTAAAGTCCTGGAAAGCGAGATTGGAAAGATGAAGGTGGGCCGGGAGGTCGAGTTGAGATTCAGTGCGTATCCAAACCGGGTTTTTAAAGGAGTGGTCAAAGCCATAAGTCCGATCGTCAACCCTGAAGATAAAACCTGTAAAGTATTCATCGATGCGCCTAATCCTGATGAGGACATCAAACCGGGAATGCATGCCGAAGTAGAGATTGTGGCAGATATATATGAAAAACGCCTGCTCGTACCTCAGGAAGCGATCCTGCACCGGGGAGGAAGAAAGCTGGTTTTTGTTCATGAGGACGGATTGGCAAAATGGCGGTATGTTCAGACCGGCTTAGAAAATGAAGATTATGCTGAAATTTTACATGCAGAAAGGCAGGGTGAAGGTGTCACGGAGGGCGAACACGTGCTTATTGAGGGGCATTTTACACTCGCCCACGATGCCCGCATTCGAGTTATGGAGAATTAGGAGGAAACAATGAAGAGAAAAATAGTAATAATCAGCCTGACACTTTTGTTGATATCATTTGCATTTACTCAAGAGCCAAAGACGGAAAAAATCGAATTGACGCTTAAGGAGAGTATCCTCAAGGCATTGGAGGGCAATCTGGATATCAAAGTCCAGGCGTTTAATCCGGAGATCTCCGATGTATCCATAACTCAGGCGAGAGAAGTCTTTATCCCTAAACTGAATTTGAGTTATTCTAATCAGAATTCGAATGTTGTCGGGAGCTGGTCATTGGAAGGGACCAATTACAAAACGGATCGGACCAATTATACCTTTTCTTTAAATAAAAAGATCATCACGGGGGGCGATTTTGCATTGTACTACAATAACACGACAACAGATACGACGCGCAGATTCAATTCCATAAATCCGACGTATAACAACCAAATTTTATTTACATTCAATCAACCGCTGTTGAAAAATTTTGGTCCAAATATCAACAGGTACGATATCAAAAGAGCGAAAAACCAGATGGATATTTCTATCCTGGACCTAAATAACATCATTAACGAAAAAGTGTTTGAAGTGGAACGGGCCTATTGGAACCTTGTCAAGGCTCACGAAAATCTTAAGGTTCGGCAATTGGCCTTAGACCAGAGCAATCGCCAGATGAAGAACACCCAGGATGCGGTCCGGATCGGGACAAAATCGGCCATAGATTTGCTGAATGCCGAAACCGAAGTTGTCCGCTACGAAGGCCAAGTACTGAGTGCCAAAACCCAGCTGGAGACCTACGAAGACCAACTCAAAGCCCTTTTGAATTTACCTCCGGATGGAGCGGGCTCTATAAAAACGATTGTCCCCCTCGATTTACCCTCTCTCGAGAAACCCACAATTCAATTTGAAGAGGCTCTGGAGGTCAGCCTGGCACGGAATCCCCAGATTGTCAGGATCGAGAAGGAGCTGGAGAATTCAAGCTTGGCTATCAGGTATCAAAAAAATCAACTCCTTCCCGACCTCAACCTGGATTTCAGGCTGTCCTATTGGGGACAAGGGGGAGTGAAGTTTCTCTACCAGGATGACAACCCCCTTTCGAATGTCATTGTGGGCCAGGAAGAAAGCACGCGGTGGGATGCCTTTAAGGAAATTTTAAGAGGGAAATACCCGGATTTGAGAATCCAGCTCCAGTTGACTGTTCCGCTTGAGAGCCTTTTTTCCCGGGCCGGTTATGCCAAGGCCAAACTGGAAGAGGAAAAAAACTTGATTGAAAAAGAGAGGCAGGAAAAGGCCGTTTATTATGAACTTTTAGGAATTTTTAAGACTTTACGGAACAGCGAACAGGAAATGATATCCGCTACCCGTTACAGGGAGATGATGGAAAAAAAGGTAGATGTCGAAGAGCAGCGGTACAGGTTGGGGCTCGTCCAGAGCAGCGAATGGCTTTTTCAGCACCAACAAAGCCTGGCTGATGCCAAGTCCACTGAGATTCAAGTCCTTATCCAATACAAGATTGCGGTCTCACAGTTGGAGAAAGCCATGGGTATCAGCCTGGAAAAGAAAAACCTCACGTACGGAAATTACGAATTTTAGGCTAAACTCGTCAATATACATGTTTTAAAGAAATACCGACTCCGGAACCTCTGAAAATATCCACGACTGCACTTTTCTATTGTCTTTTATTCCTGATATCTGTCTTCGCCCATTCCGATTGACAGTGATTCGATTAATGGATATAATTCCACACAAATTTTTGTTCAAAGAGATTCCAAGGAGGAGGATTGTTATGGGTCTATTAAAAAGATTACGGAGAAATGTCTTTTTAGTCACGGCGGTTGGGATTGCGGGTATCCTATTTTTTTCCCCCACTCTGGCAATCCAGGATTCTTCATCTCACTCCCATGATGAAGAGTACACAAAGCTTATCAGGGAAGCGACAACTCTGCCGGAA
>CAZEWV010000037.1:0-13028 GCA_964516025.1 uncultured Eubacteriales bacterium | reverse complement strand
GCATGAAAGACTCGCTAAAAAGTTCAAGGTTCTCGGCCATCCCGCGAGAATTAAACTCCTTGAGGGCTTGATGAAGAAGGAGTGCTGTGTGGGAGATATCCAGAAAGGCCTTTCTGTTTCTCAGCCCAATGCTTCACAGCATCTCAAGATTCTCAAGGAAGCAGGAATCATAGAGGCCAGACGGGAAAGGAACAAAATTTGCTACAGAATTGCGGACAAGGCTGTTGTTCAAACTTTAAAATTATTCAAAAAAGAGGTACATGATGGAAAAAGTCAAAGAAACATCTGAAAACACATTTCAATCCGATGTCTTGGACTCCGATGTCCCCGTGGTCGTAGATTTTTGGGCGCCGTGGTGTGGACCCTGCCGGATGGTCACTCCTGTCTTGGAAGCCGTAGCTGAAAAACTCGATGGACAAATGAGATTTGTCAAGCTCAATACAGACGAGAACCAGAAGACTGCTGGAGAATACAACATTATGGCTATCCCCTCCCTGTTGGTTTTTAAGGGAGGAAAAGAAGTGGACAGGATTGTAGGATTTAAGCCTGAGGCAAAGCTCGAAGAGCACCTCAAAAACGTCATTACTACTTCCTGACCTGGATTATTTAAAGGTGTCGGCAGGTTTTAGGAATACGACCGGCTGGATGGTGAGTTCATAATTCTTTGTCCATCCTTGACAACGATCTTTCCATTTTTTATTACATGAGTGATCGGATTTGTCCCGATATGATAGCCTAGGTTGGCATAATTGGGGACATTACAGAGCAAAAGATCCATTTTTTTTCCCAATTCCAGGCTTCCCACGGTTTCATGCCGGGAGATGGCATAGGCTGCATTTGCTGTTGTGGCATTGATGGCTTCTTCGACTCCCATCTTTAATGTGAAGACTGCCAGCTGCAGAATAAAAAACATGGATTCAGTCATAGAACTTCCGGGATTAAAATCTGTGGCCAAGGCCACAACCGCGCCGAGATCGATGAGTTGACGGGCAGGGGCTGTCTTGTCGAGCATAAGATAGAACGAGACCCCCGGTAGAAGGACGGCAGCCGTTGAGCTTTCTGAAAGAGCGGTCATGCCTTCCTGTGTGATGGCAATGAGATGTTCGGCTGAAGTGGCGTTCACTTCAGCTGCGAGTTCAGCACCACCAATGGGGGAGAATTCATCGGTATGGATTTTAATTTTTAAGCCTGACTGCTGTGCAGCCTTGACAAGTTTGCGGGTGTCATCCACAGAATAAACCCCCTCCTCACAGAAAATGTCGAAAAATTCAGCCAGGTTATGACGTGTGACCTCCGGGAGCATCTCCTGGATGATCAGCTCGATATATTCACTCTTATTTGACTTGTATTCCATGGGAATTTCGTGAGCTCCCAGGAAAGTGGGAACAAGATCAACCGGATGCATCCGGTTGGCCTCTTTAATAACCTTGAGCTGTTTGACTTCATCTTCCGTGTTGAGTCCGTATCCACTTTTTGCTTCGGCGGTTGTTGTTCCGTGGAGAAGCATACTGTCCAATCTTGAAAGACAAAGAGAGAGGAGTTCCTGTGAGGTGGCCTCCCGTGTGGCCTTGACGGTTGTCTGTATGCCAAGACCTTTAGCGGCCAGCTGCAGGTAGGTAAAACCTTTCAGACGAAGGAGGAATTCGTCTTCTCGACTCCCTGCAAAAGGAAGATGTGTGTGAGAATCGACAAAACCCGGAAGCCCAGTTTTTCCTTTCCCGTCGATCCGCACACCGTTCTTATTGAAGGACACTTCATTGTGATACTCTTTTTCGGTGCCTATAAAAACAATTTTTCCACCGAGAGACGCAATAGTTGCATCCGTGATGCAGCCGATATCCTGAAGAGCTTCTTTCCGTTTTGGAATCGGCCCCTTACAGGTGATGAGCTGATTACAGTTAGTGACGACCAGATCAGCTGATTTCATGAGTAGCTTTTCTTACAGAGGACTTCTTTCTCCGGATAAAGGAGGGCGTTTCATAGGGATCCCATTGTTTTTCCCATGCTGGTCTTTTCCAGAGGGAATCGTTCCCTTTGGCTTCGAATAAATAGGGAGGTGTATCTTGGGGAACTTGCATGGGAGGAGGCGTCGGCTTTCGGATCGGGGGCAGTTCATCAATCTGAACGACTTCCTTTTCAATCTGTGGCTCAAATCCTGTGGCGATCACCGTCACTTTGACGGTATCCTTCATCGTCTCATCAATCACTGTTCCAAAGATAATGTTGGCATCCGGATGGACGAGATTGTAGATAAGGTCTGATGCCTTTGAGACTTCATGGAGCGTTATATCTTTGCCTCCGGTGATATTGATGAGGACTCCGTGTGCTCCTTCGATCGAGTTATCGACAAGAAGTGGACTCGAAATGGCTTTTTGTGCACCCTCGAGAGCTCTGTTCTCGCCAGCAGCCAATCCCGTACCGAGAAAAGCCATGCCCATTCCCTTCATTATGGATTTTACATCCGCAAAATCAAGATTGATCAATCCTGGCCTTGTGATGAGATCTGAGATTCCCTGCACGGCTTGACGAAGAATATCATCCGCTAACTTGAATGCATCCTGGATAGAGGTATTTAAATTGACCGTTTGGAGAAGGCGTTCGTTCGGGATCGATATAACCGTGTCCACAACATTCTTGAGGTCACTCAGGCCTTCCTCTGCCTGTTTAGACCGGACGCTTCCTTCGAAACAAAATGGCAATGTGACAATCGCAATGGCGAGAATGTCCATTTCAGAAGCCAGTTTAGCCAGAATAGGAGTGGCTCCAGTGCCGGTACCGCCTCCTAGTCCTGACGTGAGAAAGACCATGTCGGCCCCTTCTATCAGGTTGCGCAGCTGTTCAATGTCTTCAATGGCCGCTTCTTTTCCAGTGCTTGGGCTTCCACCGGAACCTAAACCTTTGGTCAGCTGTTTTCCGATTTGATACTTGGTTTTGGCGAGGTTGGTTTCAAGTGCCTGGAGATCTGTGTTGATGGCAATAAAATCAACTCCTTCAATGCTGGTTTCGATCATCCTGTTCACAGCATTTCCTCCGCCGCCTCCGATGCCGATAACTTTTATCTTGGCGCCTGATTTTTCTTCAACAAGATGGAATTTAAGTTTCCCTTTCAATTGTTCATCCATGTTTTCCTCCTATGCTTCCCGTAACCAATCTTTTATTTTGGCCCAGAAACCTGTCTTTCTTTCTTTAGTAATACCTTTTTCTTTCCATTGATTATATCCATAAAGGATGAGTCCCACGGCCGTGGAGAAGTCAGGTGTGCTGACCCTGTCCATTAATCCACCTACGCCCATGGGATCTCCCCGTCGAACGGGCAAGTCAAATATTTCTTCAGCCACTTCTTCCAGGCCTTCGAGAAGGGCTGTTCCCCCGGTAAGGACAACACCAGAGTTTAAAGATTTTTCATACCCCATCCTTTTTGTCTCGTTATCGATAAGACGGAAAATTTCTTCCGCCCTCGGCTGAATGATGTCGGCCAGAAGCTGACGAGACAGAATCCTTGGTTTCTTTCCCCTGCCGACGGGGGGAACTTCAAGGGTTTCTTCCTCATCTGAAAGGGGGCTGGACACACAGCCGAATTTTTTCTTGATTTTTTCGGCATCAGGGATGGGGGTGCGCAGCCCAACGGCGATGTCGTTGGTGAAATTATCTCCCCCAATGGGGATGACCGATGTGTACCAAAGGCTTCCTCGTTCAAATATGGCGATTTCAGTCGTTCCCCCTCCGATGTCGATCAAACCCACTCCCAACTCCATTTCATCATGCGTAAGAACGGAAAAACTTGTGGCGATTTGATTGAGGACGATCTGTTCGATCTCTATGCCCGCACGGCTGAGACAGGTTTTGAGGTTCTGCACGGAAGTTATTCCTGCTGTGATGATGTGAACGTTCACTTCGAGCTTGATTCCACTCATGCCAAGTGGATCTTTGATTCCATCTTGTTCATCCACAACGAATTCTTGGGGTATGATATGAATAATTTCTCGATCGGGAGGGATGGAGACGGCTTTGGATTGTTCGATGACTCGCTTGATATCTTCACTGCTGATTTCTTTATTTCGTCCGGAGACAGCAACAACTCCCCGGCTGTTGAAACTTTTTATATGAGCGCCGGAAAGTCCGATGAACGCGGAATCAATAGCCACTCCCGCCATAAGCTCTGCTTCTTCCTGTGCTTTCTTGATAGCTTCGATAGTGGCTTCAAGGTTGACGACCACTCCTTTTCTAAGTCCTTTTGAATCCGCAGAACCAATCCCTATAATCTCAATCTTCTTTTCATCGGTAATTTCACCGATGATGGATGTCGTTTTTTTTGTTCCGATGTCAAAACCGACAATATAATTACTTTTTTGCATCAGTTTACCTCCTTTGTAGTGGTGGCCGTATCTTTTTTCGTATAATCTCTAATGGGTTTGATGAAGAACCGATCTTGAAACCGAAGGTCCACATACTCTAAATCTCCCAATCTCTCCAAGTAGGTTTTTTCAGCTAGAAATCTCCTGAAATTTTCACCAAAACGGTTATGTCCAAGAAAAAGCCATGTGAAGGAATCTCTCGTTTTAACTTTGACGTTTAAATTTTCCGAAAGATCCAGGATCTCGATGTTTTGCCTATCTTTAGGTGCCATTTTTTCCAGGCACTCTCTGGCCAGATCTATTTTTTCTCTGTAATAATCCTTAAAGTTGTTCTCGTCGATGAGGAGGGGAAGTGTAATATCGGGGCTCTCTAACCGGCTGATGATCACACCTTCAGTGTCAATTACAAACAAAAAATCCTTCCTGAGAACGGCAAAAGGTTTTCTTTCTTCTATTGAAATATTAAGTGACAGAGGAAATATTTTTCTGATTAAAACATTTTTAACTCTTGGGAGGGCCTCAATTTTATCCAGTAGATTAGTGTAATCAAAAAGAAGAATATTTCCGAAAGGATAGTCTTCAATCATTTCTTGTACATCGTTTTTAATGATCTGGTTTTCACAGGAAATGTAGACATTTTTGATGTGTAATTTTTCCCAGGAGATTGCAAAAAGGAAAACCTGCTGCAGGACAAGAAAGAAGCCTGCCAAGAAAATAAAACTTAAAAAAATGTGCCGGAACCGCAGTTTGATTTTTCTGTGTAATTTTTTAGTGTGAATCTGGCCTTCTTTGCGTCTGAAACGCAAAGATCCGGGAGACCGGGAGTTTTGTTTTTTATAGTCGGGCAGATTTATTGAGATGGCCATAATCAGTGAGTCTCTCCTAACCCTTTAATGATCTCAGGAATGATGGAGCTGATACTTCCGGCTCCCATAATGAGGACCAAGTCATTGGGCTTAACTAATTCTTTGATCAGTGGAGGAATATTCTTCATGTCCGGTTCAAAATGGATATGTTTATGTCCGAATTCCTGGATTTCTTTATAGAGGATTTTTCCTGAAATCCCTGGAATGGATTGTTCTCCCGCGGGAAAAACCTCTGTGATGATAAGGATGTCGGCCTGATTGAAGGCTGTCCCGAATTCCTTCATCAGAAAAGAGAGGCGGGAATACCGGTGAGGTTGAAAAATGGCCACAATTCTTCTGTCCCAACCGCTTTTTGCGGCTTCGAGAGTTGTTTTGATTTCAGTAGGATGATGGGCATAATCCTCGATGATCATGATGTCGTTGATTGTTGTTTTAAGTTCGAAACGACGGCCAATACCGCTGTATGTTTCCAATGCTTCAAGGATTGTGTCGACTGGGATATCCAAGTCGATTCCAACTCCAACAGACGCCAAAGCATTTAAGATGCTGTGGACGCCTGGGACATTCAATTTAAGCAAACCGATTTTTTCTCCTTTATGGAAGAGAGTGGATGTACTGGAAAATTTATCGAAGTCCGGATCTCTGGCAAAAATATCAGCCTGAGCGGAAAATCCATAGGTAATAATCCGTCGTTCCAGCTTTGGGATAAGGCTTTGGAGATTGGCATCGTCCAAACAGAGAACAACAGGACAGTAAAAGGGCACTTTATTGGCAAAATTGACAAAAGTCTTTTTGATTTCCTCTACGTTTTTATACTGATCCAGATGTTCCTCATCCAGGTTGGTCAGAACGGCAATAAAAGGGGAGAGGTAGAGAAAGGATCTGTCACTCTCATCGGCTTCGGCTACGATAAAATCCCCCTCTCCAAGTTTGGCATGAGCTCCGATGGTGTTCAGCCGTCCTCCAACGATGATCGTTGGATCAAGGCCGGCTGACTCAAGAATCTGGGCGATCATGGACGTTGTAGATGTTTTACCGTGGGAACCTGCAATGGCGATTCCGTTTTTCATTCTCATCAATTCAGCCAGCATTTCAGCTCTGGGAATGATGGGAATCTGTTGTTTTTTGGCTTCCACAACTTCAACGTTTTTTTCATCGATGGCGGATGAGGTCACCACAACATCCGCGCCCGTAACCTGTTCTGTTTTGTGGCCAATGGAAATATCGGCTCCAAGTCTGCTCAAACGGAGTGTGTCTTGGTTTTCATTCATGTCTGATCCTGACACTTTATATCCCCGGTTCAGAAGCACTTCGGCAATCCCATTCATCCCGGTTCCGCCAATGCCGATCATGTGGATATGTTTAAGTTTGTAATAACTTCTTTTTTTCAATTGTGCTTCTCCTTATATCCCATTCTCCATCAGGTCCCAACACAGTTTTGATATATTTTCAGCCGAATTTTCATTTTTCAACGAAACTAAATTTTTTTCCATTCGGTCCAAATTGTCCTTGTTGTCCATAAAAGCGATTATTGTTTTTGCAAAATACTCAGGTGTGAATTCTGATTCGAGGATGATTTCTGCTCCTCCAACCTTTTTTAACTCTTGTGCGTTTTGAACCTGATGGTTATCCGTCGCTTTTGCAAAAGGGATGAGCAGAGCCGCTTTGTGCGAGGCAATGAGTTCGGCAAGGGTTGTGGCTCCGGCCCGGCTTATGATGAGATCGGATTTTTGAAAATAATTGGGCATGTCGTAAAAATAAGGAGCTACCTCGACATCAAAAAAACCGTTTTTAGAATAAGCTTGCCGGACGAATTCAAGATCGTCGTTCCCTGTTTGATGATAAAAATAGAGTTCATTTTTTTTGTCTTTTAAAAGGGGTAGCGTACTGGTGATGCTCGTATTCAAAAAATGAGATCCCTGACTGCCTCCAAAAATAAGAAGGCTTAGTTTGCTGTTTCTCTTTTTGGGATGAAAGGAATAAAATTCTGGCCTTGCGGGATTACCCAGGAAGACTCCTTTTCCTTTGAAATGGGGGAGTGAGCCTTCAAAGGCGACAACCGCTTTTTGAATCCTGGGGACAAGGGTTCTGTTAGTGAAGCCAGGGAAAACGTTTTGTTCCAGAATGAGAGTGGGAGTCTTCATTAGAGAAGCGAGGAGAACAATGGGGCCCGAGCTGTATCCTCCAAGACCTATCACCAGGTGTGGTTTGATTCGAATCAAGAGGAAAAGAGATTTCATGAATGCGAATGGAAGAATAAGAAGAGATTTGAAAATTTTTGTTCCTTTTCCTTTTAAGCCTTCTATTTTAAGTGGGATAAAATGGACTCCGTGGTGGTCCATTATATTTTTTTCCAATCTGCGGCTTCCTCCTACGAATGTGATTTGAATGTCGGGATTCTTTTCTTTTAATTTTTCGCTCACTACCAGCCCGGGATAGAGATGTCCGGCTGTTCCACCTCCGCTGATGATCAATCTTTTTTGATTCATCGTTTCTTTTTGTAGGCCCTCCTCCGTTGAGAGATGTGAAGTAAAATTCCGATGCTGAGTATTGAGGTGAGAAGGGATGATCGTCCATAGCTGAAGAGGGGAAGAGGAAGACCTGTTGATGGCCCCAGGCCCAGGACAATGCTGATGTTGAGAAGTGCTTGCATGACTATGGCAAGGGTGAGACCTGCCGCGGCAATTTGACTAAAAAGATCGGGGGCTCGCCATGAGATGAGAAGCCCTCTCCAGAGGAAAAGGATAAAAAGTACAAGGACAGAGAGTGTTCCGAGAAGGCCGAGTTCCTCGCCGAGGATCGCAAAAATGTAATCCGTGTGTGCATGAGGGAGGAAGAACAGTTTTTGAGTACTTTCACCTAGGCTCACTCCAAACAGGCCACCGGCCCCTACTGCAAGTTTGGATTGAATTGACTGGAAACCGCTTCCAAGGGGATCTTGGTTCGGATAAATGAAGGAAAAGATTCTTTCCATCCTGTAGCTGGCCTGGAAAAGGTAAAACATAAAAACTGCACTCGAGGCGATTCCCAGATAAATTAAGTGTTTCAGTTTAACTCCTCCGATGTACAGCATGACACAGGAAATGGCGAGTACAAGCAAAGCCGTCCCATAATCGGGTTCAATCAGGATGAGGAGAACAAAGAGACCGAGGACGGAGAGTGGAAAGACAAGGGTTTGCCATTCGCTGATTTTGTCCTGCTTGCGGGAAAAATAGAAAGCAAAAAAGAGAATTAGACTGATTTTTGCGAGCTCTGATGGCTGAAACCGGACACCGGAAAAGAAGACCCAACGGTTGGTGTTTCTGATAGCGGGCATGACAAAACAAAGTGCTAGAAGCCCTAGGGAAACGCATAAGAAGCCGTAGATGAAATAAGGGTCCTGGTAAAAAAGTTTTTTGACAGCAAGCATTACTATGAGGAGTACAATTCCCAATCCTGCACCAATAATCTGATGGATGAGAAAATGGAAGGAATTCTGGTATTTTTCATTGGCTAAAATAGCTGAAGAGCTGAAAACCATGATCAAACCGAATGCAATGAGGATGAGGACAATAATTAGCAAAGGCCTATCGAATCTGTAGGGCTTGAAGAGTTCTTTAGAATGTTCTCTAGGCATTGTCGATCTTTTCCTTAAGGGAATAAACTTCTTTTTTGAAGATTTTTCCCCTCTCTTCGAAGTTGCTGAACATATCAAAGCTGGTGCAGGCTGGAGCCAGGAGGACGATCTCCCCGTGGTTAGCTGAGGCAAACCCTTCCGCAACAGCCTCTTCAAGGGAAGACACATTAGTCATCGGGACATCATTATTAAGAGCCTCTTTGATTTTTTCTTTTGCTTCACCGATCAAGAAAATTTTTTTCACTTTCTCTTGAACCGGTTTTCTGAGTTTTTTAAAATCACTTCCTTTGTCTCTGCCTCCCAGGATAAGTAAAATAGGTTGATTGAAACTGCCGATGGATGTGATGGAGGCTTCTACATTTGTGGCTTTCGAGTCATTGTAAAATTCGATTCCTCTGATATTGGAAACTTTTTCCAGACGGTGTTCCAGACCTCGAAAGCTTTTTATAGAATCCCTAATCTGTATAGCAGGAACAGAAAAAAGATGTCCCACCAATGCTGAAACCAAAACATTCTCCAAGTTGTGTACACCAAGAAGAGGAATCTCTGAGACCTTCATTATCTTTTCTTCTTTTCCGTCCTTGATAACTATCCATTCACCCTGGATAGAGCCGCCGATTTGTATCTCATTTTGTCGGCTGAAGGCAAAAATTTGAGCGGGTATTATTTCCGCCAGTTCCCAGACAGCGGGATCGTCTCTATTGAGAATGGCAAATCCACTCTCTTTCTGGGCAAAGAAAAGTTTCTTTTTGGCTTCAAAATAGTTCTTGAAATTTTTGTGCCAGTCGAGATGATCAGGAGAGAGGTTGAGGAATACGGATACATATGCCGAAAAGCGTTCGATATGTTCCAGCTGAAAACTCGAAAGCTCTGTGACATAAATATGATGATCCGCACTTTTGTCGACAAAAGAAATGAGGGGAGTGCCAATATTACCTGCTAAAAAGGCCTCATGGCCGCCGTCTTTGAGGATTTTGTGCGTGAGGGTGGCTGTCGTCGATTTTCCGTTTGATCCTGTGATGCCTACAATTTTCCCCTTCAAAAACCTCGATGCAAGCTCTGCTTCCGATAAAATAGGGATGCCGTTTGTTCGAGCCTCCTCCATCTCCCGAAGCATAGGAACACCAGGACTGGGAATGATCAGATCAGCATCTAAAAAACTCAAGCGATTATGTGGTCCGGTTTCGACTGTTAAACTTTTTCCTGTCCAGAATCCCATGTCTTTTTCCAGATTTGTCGACGGATTTTTTTCACTGACTTTGACATGGGCTTTCCGTTCGATCAGGAAATTGCAGAGGGCTTTCCCTGTTTTTCCCAATCCGATGACTAGAACTCTTTTCCCTTCTAAATTCATTTTATCTGATTTTCAAAGTGGTCAAACTGAAGAGGGCAAAGATGATGCCAGCTATCCAGAATCGAACCACAATTTTTTGTTCGGACAATCCCATAAGTTCAAAATGATGGTGGAGAGGTGCCATTTTGAATATGCGTTTTCCTCCTGTAAACTTGAAGTAGGAGACCTGAAGCACGACCGATAGAGCTTCTATAATGAAAACACCGGCCACCATGAACAGGAGAAATTCCTGTTTGATCATGATGGCAATGACCCCTAAAGTGCCACCCAGGGACAGTGCTCCTGTATCCCCCATAAATATCTGGGCCGGGTGGGTGTTGTACCATAAGAAGCCCAAACATGCGCCGGCCATGGCTCCCATAAATACGGTCAATTCCGCAGCTTGTTTGACATAGAAGATGTCCAGGTATTGTGAGACGTCGATTCGCCCGATGAAATAAGCCAGAGCCGTAAAAGCTGTGGCACTTATCAAAGTTAATCCTGTGGCCAGGCCATCCAGTCCATCGGCGAGATTGACTGAGTTCGATGAACTGATAAGAATAAACATGATCCAGGGGAGATAAAACCAGCCCAAGTAAGGGGTCCACTCTTTGAGGAAGGGGACACTGAGTCGAAGATCAAATTGTCCTTTCAGCCCAAGATAGACGAGTCCCAGACCAACAGCGACGGAGAGAATGACCTGCAGGATCAATTTATGCTTCATGATAAGTCCAGAGGATTTTTTCATTTTGATTTTGAGGAAGTCATCCCAGAATCCCACCACGCCAAAAGACAGCATGGTGCCCATCGCAATGAGAACATAAGTGTTGTTCAGATTCCCCCAGAGAAGTGTGGGAAGGATTGTGGACCCTATAATCAAGATGCCTCCCATCGAAGGTGTTCCCTTTTTGTTGAGATGAGATTTGGGTCCAAAAGATCTGATCTCCTCTCCAATCTGGTACTTTTTAAGGATTCTGATCACTTGAGGCCCAAGCAACAGGCTGATCAATAGAGCTGATATCCCAGCTAAAGCCGTGCGGACCGTGATGTAGCCGAACACGTTGAAGAAAGAGATCTGTTCTTTCAAGGGGATCAAAAGCCAATACAGCATGTTATCGCCCCTTCGACAGTAAAATTTTCACGATCTTCTCCATCTTTGTTCCCCGTGAACCTTTTATCAGCACGAGGTCGCCCTTTTGAACGAGTTCATTTATATTAGCAGCGGCCTCTATAGAATTGTCGAATGAAATAATGTTTTCTTTTTTCAAACCCTCCTGGAGTGCTCCCTCCGCTGTATGCCGGCTGAGGGGCCCCACGGTGATCAACAGGTCCCAGTTGTTTTGTGCAACGGACCTGCCTGCTTGACGATGAAATTCAGCTTCTTGTTTTCCGAGTTCCAGCATATCTCCAAGGACGGCGATTTTCCGTTGACAGGGTGATGCAGCCAGGCTTTTGAGGACGGTTTCTAAAGCAGCCGGGTTGGAATTATAGGAATCATCGATCAAATGGGTGTCTCCCTCGAGCCTGTGATGAACCCCTCTTTGTGTGAAGGGTTCGAGGTTTTGAATGCCATCTATAATGTTTTGGAGGGGAACGGAATAAGCGTAGGCCACACATGCTGCTGCAAGAAAGTTTTCCAAATAGCTGTCATAGAGGAAAGGCAGTTTGACTTCGGCAGATTCCGATCCGTAAATAAGTTGAAAAACCATTCCTTCCATCCCTATTTTTTTTATCTCCCGGGCACGGATATCGCATTGGCCAGACAGCCCGAAGAGAATTTTTTTACCGGTCCAATCTTTGGCGATATCCAAAACACGACGGTCGTCTGCATTGAGAACGGCCGTTCCGTCAGGTTTAGTTCCGAGAAGAATTTCTTTTTTTGCAAAAGCGATGTCTTCAATGCTTTCAAAGTATTCGAGGTGAACGGGTTTGATGTTTGTGATTACGGCCACGTCGGGAGGTGCGATCTGAGTTAGCGTCTGAATCTCACCTTGGTGGCTCATTCCCATCTCAAGAACCGCAATCTCATGTTTGGGTGTCAGGTTGAGCAATGAAAGAGGAAGGCCTAGATGGTTGTTGAAATTCCCTTCTGATTTGAGGACTATGAATTTTTCACTGAGCAGTAAAGAAGTGAATTCTTTTGTTGTTGTTTTTCCAATACTTCCAGTGATTCCCACAACTTGACAATGACTGTCCACAAGGACTTTTTTCGCCAGGGTTTGTAGAGCTAAAGTGGTGTCTATAACGTGGAGAAGAACGATGGCTTTGTCAACAGGAGGAATATCCTGCGATATGACAGCTCCAGCCGCTCCTTTTTTTAGGGCATTCGGGATAAAAAGATGCCCATTTCGTTCCGCCATTAGGGCAAAAAAAAGGGTTCCTTGTAATGATGTCCGGGAATCGATACTGTATGAGTTGAAGGTCTGAAAAGGGGACCCCTGCACTAGGCTTCCATTCATTTTTTGTGCCAGTTCGGCCCCACTGAATTCAGCCAAGATCAGAACCTCCTTTGGCTTCGAGAATTTCGTGAATCACGTCTTTATCGCTGAAGGGGATGATTTTGTCTCCTAAAATTTGATAATTTTCATGGCCCTTTCCTGCAACCAGAATCATGTCATCTTTTCTGGCGAGAGAAAAAGCTTTTTTGATGGCTTCCTTCCTGTTCGATTGAATGAGATATTTTTTTGGGCCGGTTGTTCTTATCCCCTGTTCAATTTCTGAAATAATGGCCGAAGGAGATTCTGTTCGTGGATTATCTGAAGTCAGGATGGTGAGGTCAGCCAGTTCTCCCGCGATCGCTCCCATCCTGGGGCGTTTTGTTTTGTCCCTGTCGCCTCCGGCACCGAAAACAAGGATGA
>CAZEWV010000036.1:9550-13161 GCA_964516025.1 uncultured Eubacteriales bacterium | reverse complement strand
CCAAATGACCAATCGGTTGTACTGCCGTTGGTTGTGTAAAGCGAGCCGGAGCCCTGGCCAAAGCTGTAGTAACTGCCATAAACAGCTTGTATGCGTTGTGACATGTTGGTGGCAAGCTCATTCAAAAGGGCATCCTGGCCTGAGGGTTGAAATGTAAATCCCCAGGGATAGAGGATCACCTGGGAGTAACTATGATAGCTGATCAAACTCATAAAATGGTGTTGAGCAGCGAAATCTCGAATGGCTTGTGATTCCGGTTCCGAAAAAGGAGCTGTGCCGCGGTAGACATCTGAACTTGTGTTGGGACTGGAACCGCTGTTATCGTATCCCCATTGATATCCATAATTTCTGTTTAGATCGACACCGTAAGTTCCGTCCCCATTGTCCCGCCTGTTTTTTCTCCAGTAGCGGTAAAAATGGATGGAGTATTCCAGGCCGTCCGGGTTAACAAGAGGAACGATCCAGATTTCACTCTGATCCACAAGATTTTTAATGGATACATCCAGGTGATAGTTTTCGAGAAGGTATTTCCCAATTAGATAGGGCACTTCGACAGTAATCCATTCACGCGCATGGTGACATCCTAAAAATAAAGTTTCGGCTTCATCCTCATCAAAAAGAACATTATCAGAGATTTTTAAGGCATAGATGTTCCTTTTTTCAAGGCTGTCACCAATATCATAAACTTTAGCCAAATCCGGGAAGGTATTTTCGAGGTCCAGAAGATCTCTTTCCAGTTCTGTATATGAGTGAAAATCTCCGTTGACTCCTCCTTGAATAGAAACTCCTGTCTGGTGAACAGCGGGAAAATTGTGGGTTTCTAAAATAAAAGGAACGGATTGATCATTGAGATCGGTTATATCTTCAAAGTCGGCGACAATATAGATTCTACCGTCCTTTTCCATGAGTAAATCCAAGGGAAGATTCTTTATTTTTTCTCTATTTTCGTGGGTTTTTTCTATGCTGATAATTTCAGTTGATGCATAGTTTTGGGCCAGAAGAGGAACTTGAGAGATTGCCAAAAATAACAACAAAAAAAGAAGTCGTGTTGCATAAAGATTCCATGAATTTATTTTGCCTATGAATTTCATATTGTCTGCCCGATTATATAATTGAAAGTTAAAAAGATTCTCTTGAAAGCTAAATCGAAACCGGATCCATACTCTTTTCCCGAGATATAGCCCACATCCAGGTGAATGTTTCTATAATGGAATCCAGCCCCTATTGTATAACATAAATAATATGAATTTGGATTTATCATGGGTTGTGGATCGTAGATGACTCCTAATCGAAGAGGAACGTCCAAGATGGTGTTAAAAAGAGGATATTCATTCGAATATTCGAGTCCGGCATTGAGCCGGATGACATCTTTGAAATCTCTCCGGAGTGTTTCCCCAAAATAATTGACTTCATAATTCGACCAGTTAAAAAAGGAAGCATCGGCAGCTATTGTTAAATTCTGGAGAATATTTGACTGTAGTCCTAATCCAATCAATAGTGGCTGATGGTAGATACTTTTGTCTGTGCTGTCGATTTTAATGTCGGTGCCGATGCTTGAATCTATAAATCGATATAGGCTTTCACCGTCTGCATTTTTCTGATATGGAGACCGGACGACAGCGGCAACAGTAAAATTTTCAGAAATATCAATAACAATCCCTCCATTGACAAAAAATCCGTGAAAATCAAAAATTTTGTCATCCGAAATCGTTTGGTTGGCTTGAATCCATTGTTCTTCTACATGCTTTTCATATGTCCCCTGTATCAAATTAAGACCCAAACCTAAGGCAATCCCATTTGTGAGTTTTTTTGCCAGAGAAAAATTATAGTTGAAAAGGGTGCCGGTCTGAATGTATTTGATAGAGTAAAAGAGCTGGCTGCCGAACTCGAAATCCCAATTGACTTCCGGCCGGCTGTAATTTTCCCGAACTCCCACAGAGAGAGAAAAGGCCCACCCTCTTATGTTTAAAGAAATTCCTGCAAAATCTCCTGTATAAAGCCCGAAAGCACTGTTCTGGGGGGAATGGAAAGCTCCTGTGTTAACGATACCGTACTTACTAAGTAAGGTTGTCCGGTAGGATCCACTGAATGAGAGAGTAAACTTTGGGAGTTTGACAAGGAGGGCAGGATTAGAAAACGACACGGCACTGCTTTCCGATAGTGTGAAGGAGGTCCCTCCGCGACTGAGTGAGGAGGCTGTTGTGATTCCAAAAGTATTCCATGTTTGTAGAGGAGCTTCGTCCTCATATTGACCGAGGACAAGCTGAGATAAAGCGGGATACGGGAGGAAAATAAGCAGACTGAAAATGAAGATCCATAATAAACAAAATTTTGTTTTTTTCATAATCATTTTAATTCTAGCGCCGAAAGATGATATTTGCAAATTCTGGGTAGTTATGCTATAAAATATGGTTTTTAAAGAAAATGGCTGCAAAAAATAGGGAAAGAATCAAAATTATCGGGACCGGTTTTTATGCTCCCGAAAAAGTTTTAACCAACTTTGACCTTGAAAAAATGGTCGATACTTCGGATGAATGGATTGTCTCCCGAACCGGTATCAAGGAAAGAAGAATCGGTTCTGAAGACCAGGCCACCTCTGATCTTAGTGTGATTGCCTGTCAAAGGGCTCTGAAAGATTCCGGGTTAGAAATCAAGGATATTGATCTGATTCTGCTGGCCACATCCACACCGGATACAATTTTCCCTTCCACTGCCTGTTGGGTTCAAAAGGGACTGGAAGCTGACCATATTCCGGCACTGGATGTGTCAGCTGGGTGCACGGGTTTTCTCTACGCAATGATTATCGCTGAAGCCATGATATTAAATGGGACCGTTCGAAGGATTCTTCTTATCGGTGGTGAAATGTTGACGAAGTTTATGAACTGGGAGGACCGGAATACTTGCGTCCTTTTTGGAGATGCGGCTGCGGCCTTTGTTCTAGAAAAGAGTGATGATGAATCCGGGATGCTGTCTTCTTACTGGAAAGCTGACGGGAATCTTGGGGGACTTCTCTCCCTGCCTGGCGGTGGATCAAGACACCCCCCGACTCCGGAAATGTTGGAACAGAAGCTGCAGTTTCTCCAGATGAAAGGGAATGAAGTATTCAAGCATGCCGTAAAAAGAATGGGAGAAGCCGCACTGGCAGCACTCAAAAAAGCCGGTTTGACAACAGATGATATTGATTACTTCATACCGCATCAAGCCAATATCCGGATCATCGAATCCACAGGAAAACGACTCAAGATTCCTATGGAAAAGGTCATCATAAACATTCAGAAATACGGGAATGTCTCTGTGGCCACAGTTCCAATCGGCCTTCATGAACTAAAAGAGCAGGGAAAACTTAAAAAGGGTGATATTATTCTCATGGATGCATTTGGCGCAGGTTTCACCTGGGCGGCCATCACCTACAGGTGGTAATTTACTCATATCTTGCGCAGGGAAGACAATGCGTCTATAATTACTATTAGATTGGATAGGTTTTGTGAGGAGTTTAAAATGAAGAGAAATAAGTTAATGGCCCTCTCTTTTGCTCTGGTCCTGCTTATCAGCTCAGTTTCAGGTCTTCTTTTTACACAGGAGGATCTTCCTAAAGATGCTCCGGATTTCAC
>CAZEWV010000036.1:8008-9450 GCA_964516025.1 uncultured Eubacteriales bacterium | reverse complement strand
ATAAGGTGATTGGCGGCCTGGAGAAAGAAGAGCTCGAAAAATATATCCAGGAATTGGTTAACGAATGACAGGAGCAGAAAACGTTTCAATATTTTTTGCATTTACGGCGGGACTAGTATCTTTTCTTTCCCCCTGCATCCTTCCCATGATCCCTTCTTATTTGGCGTTTATCACAGGCATTTCGCTGGAAGAACTGTCGCAGGATCAAAACCTAAAAAAAGTACGGAAGTCTGTCATATCCAATTCTCTGCTTTTTATCCTGGGTTTTTCTATCCTCTTCATTATCATGGGAGCTTCGGCGACATTCTTAGGAAAATTTTTATCCAAGAATATCAGGTGGCTCGAGATCATAGGGGGATCACTGGTTGTTATTCTTGGGCTGCATTTTGCCGGACTATTTAAGATTAAATTTTTAGACCGGGAAAGAAAGATTCATCTAAATAAAAAGCCGTTGGGATTATTTGGTACGGTGCTTGTCGGAATGGCTTTTGGAGCCGGCTGGACACCCTGTGTCGGGCCGATCCTGGGAAGCATTTTGACGATGGCCGCAGCAACACAAGATGTCGTAAAAGGCATCATCCTGCTTATTGCCTACTCAATCGGATTGGGAATCCCCTTCCTTCTCACCGGATTGCTTATCCATAAATTCTTCGAGTACTTCAAGACAATCCGAAAGTACTTTCGAGTGATCTCCCTTGTAGGCGGAATCCTTTTAGTTATCATAGGATTCTTATTGATAACCGGGTACTTTACGACCATTTCCTCTTTTCTCGGTGCTTAAAAGGAATTAAACCAGGCTTTCACCTAGTTCAATCGCCTGTTTATTAAGGGGAATAAGATGATGGTGCCGTTCAGGCAGAGTTTCACTAAGCGCAACGAGGAGGGATTCCTTCTTGACGATTCCGTTGATTTTGATTAAAGCCCCAAGAACAAGCATGTTCATGACTTGGACGTTGTTTAATTCGTGAGTGGCTTTCTCCACAGCAGGAAGAGCAAATACTCGGATATCTGAACGGATTGGCGGCTGCTTGATGTTCGTGCTTTCCCAAATGAAAATGCCGCCGCTCTTTATTCGGGATTCAAATTTCTTGAGAGAAGGCAAATTGAGAACAACGCCTACATCATAGCTGCTCACAATGGGGGATGAAATCGGCAGATCACTGATGTTGACGATGCAGTTGGCGGTTCCCCCCCGCATTTCCGGTCCGTAAGAAGGCATCCAGCTGACCTCTTTCCCTTCCTTCATGGCTGCGTAGGCCAGGAGTGTTCCCATCGAGAGGACTCCTTGACCCCCAAACCCGGCAAAGATCATTTCTAGCAGCATTTTACTTCCTCTCCGGTTTTTTGAATACTCCAAGAGGAAAGTAGGGGAGCATTTTTTCCTTCACCCAGTCTAAAGATTCTTCCGGCGTGCATTTCCATCCGGCCGGACAGTTTGATGC
>CAZEWV010000036.1:4176-7908 GCA_964516025.1 uncultured Eubacteriales bacterium | reverse complement strand
CAAAATCTCCTTCATTTTTGTGTTGTTTAATCTCCGTGAGAACCTCTTCTGGAGTGGGGACTATACCTCCCATGCGCCCATAGAAGTTTACAGGTTTTTTTCCACATACGGCCAGTTTGACATCTTCCACCATCTGTCCCGAGTTCATCTCGAGAGAAATAAAGAATTTGACATGATCTCGAGAGGCAATGTTTTCCAGCTGATCGTAGGGAAATGGCCAGAGAGAGAGGGGCCTGAATAGGCCAAGTTTGATACCTGCGTCTCTTCCGATGTCGATTGTTTTTTTGGCTATCCGGGAACACAATCCAAAAGCCGTGACAATGATTTCTGCATCATCAGTCCGGTACTCTTCGAACCGGACTTCATTGTTTTTAATGTCCGTGTATTTTTTTTGAAGCATCAAGTTTCTCTTTTCCATCTCTTCGGGCTCGATAAAAAGTGTCGTGAGGATATTCCTTTCTCTATCCGGTGTTTTCCCGGTTGTTGCCCAGGGTTTATTCGGTTTGTATTCCTTCCTAGAAGGGAGGACTACTTTTTCCATCATCTGGCCTATGGCTCCATCTGCTAGCAGCAAAACGGGTATCAGATATTTATCTGCGAGCTTAAATCCGAGAACAGCAAAATCGACCATTTCCTGCACCGAGTTGGGGGCTAGGACGATCAGATTATAATCTCCATGTCCTCCGCCTTTAACAGCCTGGAAGTAATCTCCCTGACTGGGCTGGACGGTTCCAAGGCCTGGGCCGCCTCTGACAACATTGACAAGTACACAGGGAAGTTCTCCACAGGCGATGTAGGATATGCCTTCTTGCATCAGAGAAAATCCTGGCGAGGAGGTGGTTGTCATCACCCGAGCCCCTGCACCGGCTGCCCCGTAGATCATGTTGATAGCGGCCACCTCACTCTCGGCTTGGATAAAAACGTAGTCGTGTTTGGGCTCTTCTTTGGCCAGATATTCAATGATCTCGGATTGAGGTGTGATCGGGTATCCGAAGTATCCCTGAAGTCCTGTCCGAATAGCCGCCTCTGCGAGGGCTTCATTGCCTTTCATTAATTTGACTTCTTCCATTTTTTCCTTCCCTTCCTTAAGACACTTTTTTGAAAACCTTGATGGCTGCATCTGGACAGATGACAGAACAATTCAGGCAGGCGATGCACTTGTCTTCGTCAACGAGGTAAGCGTAGTGCAATCCATAGGAGTTGGTGTCCGAGGTGATGAGCGCTAAGCAGTCGGTCGGGCAGTGGAGGACACACAAATTGCATCCTTTGCAGGTTTCGACGGATATTTCTACATATCCCTTTGCTGGCATTTTGCCCTCCTTGTATTCGTGTTAGAGTTCGAATGACATCACTCTGTGCGAATGACACTGGATATTTACGGCCGCAGGCATAGAGGCGATATGACATGGAAAGGCCTCTACATGTACGGCCAGGGAAGTGCACCGGCCTCCCATCCCCTGGGGGCCGATCCCAAGATTGTTGATCCGCTTGAGAAGCTTTTTTTCCATATCCGCGTAAAACGGGTCCACATTAAAAGAGCCAAGAGGTTTTCTCAACAGGGCTTTTTTGGCTAAAAGCGCGGAGTATTCAAAATTTCCACCCACTCCTACTCCAACAACGATGGGCGGGCAGGGATTTGATCCGGCCTTGTCGGCCGTTTCAACAACAAAGTCTTCGATGCCCTGCTGGCCGGCTGCCGGCGCGAACATGCGGATAGCACTCATATTCTCTGCACCTCCGCCTTTGGCGATAAATGTCAATTTAAAAACGTCTCCGGGTTCCAGTTCCCAGTGAATAAAAACCGGTGTGTTATCTCCGGTATTTTTTCTTCTGATGGGATCTTCCACGACGGATTTTCTGAGATAGCCTTCCTCATACCCTGCCTTGGCACCTTCAATGATGGCTTCTTTAAGGCTGCCGAGTCCATCGTCCTTGTTCAGCGTGATATCCTCACCTATCTCTACAAAAAAAACGGCAAGCCCAGTGTCCTGACAAAGCCCCAATTTTTCGCTATTGGCAATCTGAGCGTTCTCGAGAATTTGATCGAAAACGGCCCGCCCTGTCGGGGATTCTTCTTTGTCTTTCATCTCATTGATAACATTGATGACATCATCCTGAAGCACATAGTTTCCAGTCTGGACAAGCTCTTTTATTTTGTCCCTGACTTCGGATAGATTAATGGATTTCATAAAATACCTCCGGGAATTATATATTATAAATAGACATGAAATTTTAGTTTAGATTTAACTCAAATGAGTGTCAAGAGAATGTCTGAAAAATGTCTCACTGTCGTCTGTGAGCCCATTATTCGTTTAAATTGATTGCCATTAACTTCAGCTCGGTCATTTCTTCTATTGCATATTTGAGTCCTTCTCTCCCAAATCCGGATTCTTTTACACCGCCGTAAGGCATATGATCGATGCGGAATGTGGGAATATCGTTGACGATCACTCCTCCCACATCAAGGATTTCGTAGGCATGAAAAGCTTTCTGGAGATCCTTGGTGAAGACCCCTGCCTGGAGTCCATATATCGAATGATTCACTCCCTTCAGGGCCTTTTCAAAGTCTTTGTAAGGGGAGACTACAACTACTGGCGCAAAGGCTTCCTGGCAGGAAACCCGAAGTTCCGGTTTAACCTGCTCCAGGATTGTCGGTTCGAAGAGAGTGCCGTTTCTCTGACCACCTGTCACAAGATGCCCTCCTTTTTGAACGGCTTCATTGATCCATTCTTCAATCTGTTGAGCGGCCCCAATGTTGATCATAGGGCCGATATCCGTGTCTTCATCCATAGGATTCCCTATTTTTAGTTTTTTTGTGGCCGCCACAAAATCAGTCATAAAACGGTCGTAAATATTTTCATGCAAGAAAATGCGCTGGATGGAGATGCAAATTTGGCCGGAATAAGAAAAGGCTCCAAGAAGAGTTCTTGAGAGCGCAAAGTCCAGGTTGGTATCGGGCTCAATGATAACGGCCGCATTTCCGCCCAGCTCTAAAGTTACTTTTTTCTTAAAAGCCTGTTTTTTCAGTGCCCAACCGATTTCCGGACTTCCTGTAAAAGTGACTTTTTTAACTCTCTCGTCTTCAAGGAGGGGACTTGCCTCTTTGTATCCACAAGGAACAATATTAATGCCTCCACCAGGGAGTCCACTTTCACTTATTATCTCTCCAAGCAGAAGGGATGTGATAGATACCTGGGATGCCGGTCTTATAATCACAGGATTTCCGGAAGCAATTGCGGGTGCGATCTTATGGGCGACAAGATTTAAAGGGAAGTTAAAAGGAGTGATTCCGACGACAACACCGATAGGAAATCGCCGGATGAGTCCCCATCGTTTTTTTGTCTGAGGACTCCAATCAAGAGGGATGATTTCTCCTTCCTGCCTTTTGGCCTCCTCGGCTGCAACCTGAAAAGTATTGGCTGCTCTATCGGTTTCAACACGGGAAGAGGCTATGGTTTTTCCCGCTGATAGTGTTATGGATTCGGCCAGCTCTTCTTTTCTTCGTTTGATCTCTGATGAAATATGGATCAAGATTTCGTACCGCTCGAAACTGGAAAGAGACTTTGTTTTTTCGAAGGCATTGTGCGCCGAATGGATGGCCTTTCGAACTTGCTGTTTATCGGCAAAATGAATGGCCGCAAAGACTTTCTGATCATAAGGAGATTTGAATTCCTTTATGATATGCCCATCTTCCCACAAACTGTTAATCAGTAATTTGTAGTCCTTCATATT
>CAZEWV010000036.1:0-4076 GCA_964516025.1 uncultured Eubacteriales bacterium | reverse complement strand
TGATATGCCCATCTTCCCACAAACTGTTAATCAGTAATTTGTAGTCCTTCATATTCTTCTCCGGTTAATATCCCTGAATTATTCATAAAAACTGCTGACACTATCATTGTTCTTCAATGATACCAACTTAGTAGCATGATTATTAGCATTATCTCGATTTTCACAATGTTTGTTGAAAAGTTTGTATCAAATGTCTACATTTTTTACCCAAAGAGGGCGAGCCGATCTTGCCGCATCTGCTTCGTTACGACCAATTTGTGGTGGATAAACACAGCTTCATTGGCCGATGCCTCGCATCTGTAGCAACCTCAACTCGTGAATAATCCAGGTAAGTCAGGAATAATACAAATCTTTCAACAAAACAGCGTCATGTTCCTGAATGGGGCTTTCGCAGATCACCATGCCTTTGACATCAAAATCTTTAAGAACCTGTATCCATTCGTCGTATTTGAAATCAGATTCTCTTAAATTGATGTGTTTTATCTCACCTTTAGCGCTGTATTCCACGCCAGAAATGTGGATGTGGAGATTGGACAGGGATTCCTTGCCGAGCTTTTTAGAGATCTTAGAGAGGATTCTGTAGAATTCCATGTAGCTGTTAGCTTTGCCTCCACGTGCATGAATATGAGAAAAATCTATGCAGGGGAGAAGGCCGTTAACCTCCCGGCAAAGGAACAGAATTTCTTCAAGCGACCCAAATTGAGATTTTTTTCCCATGGTTTCGGCTCTAAGGCTCACAGGAGTTCTTTCTGATATTAGAATAGAGACGATTTCTTTGAGTCCTTGTTTTATATTCTGAAATGCGTCTTCTGGGGATCCCTTCCCATAATAACCGCAGTGAAAGACGACATTTTGTGCTCCACAAAGAGCGGCCAGTCTTGCCGAATTTAAAATGCGCTCTTGACTGACGAGCCATTTCCCCTTATCCGGTGAATTCAGATTGACGTAGTAAGGTGCATGAACACTCAGCCGTATGCCGAGTTTCTGAGCAGTTTCTGAGATTTGTTTTGCTGTATCGGTTCCCATCTTAACGCCTTTGACAAATTCGACTTCCATGCAGTCTAATCCGAGACGGGCGACATGTTTCATTCCTGCCAGCGAAGAAGTCCCTGGGGAGGAATGCGGCACTCCCGCTGTACCGAAAAGGAGTCTCTTAGCACCGGTATTCATCGGCGTCTCCTGGATGGTCAAGGAATTCGTCGACGACTTTTAAGGCACAAAAATCACCACACATGGAGCAGGCCTCAGATTTAGATTTTCTTTTATTTCTTATTTCCTCAAATTTATCTGGATCTAAAACCAGTTTTTTTTGTTTTTCCCAATCGAGGTTTCTCCTTGCTTTAGAAAGTTCCAGATCTCTTTCGACAGCCCCTTTGACTCCTTTTACGATATCGGCCGCATGCGCCGCGATTCTTGAGGCGATAAGGCCCTCTCTGACATCATCTACTGAAGGGAGTCCGAGGTGTTCACAGGGAGTGACATAGCAGAGGAAATCAGCTCCTGCCGCCGCAGCGACGGTTCCTCCAATGGCGGAGACGATGTGATCATATCCTGGAGCAATGTCTGTAACGAGGGGGCCCAATACATAGAAAGGTGCTCCTTGACAGACCTGCTTTTGGATTTTCATATTCATTTCGATCTGGTCGAGTGGGACATGGCCGGGTCCCTCGACCATCACTTGGACATTACGGCTCCATGCTTCTGAAACAAGTTCACCTAAAGTGAGGAGTTCCTCGATTTGAGCTCGATCGGTCGCATCTAAAATAGAACCTGGCCGAAGGCCATCTCCAAGGCTTAAGGTGACATCGTATTTATGAGCTATCTCAAGGATTCTATCAAAATGAGCATAGAGAGGATTCTCTTTCTGGTTGTGCAGCATCCAGGCGACATGAAAGGCCCCTCCTCTTGAGACGACATCGGCGACGCGAGTTTGTTTTCTTAAACGCTCCAACGCTTTGAGGGTTAGGCCTGCGTGGACGGTCATAAAATCCACACCCTGTTTGGCTTGCTCTTCAATAACCGTAAAGATGTCTTCTTTATCCATTTCGACAATCGATTCTTTTTCCCGGATTGTTTTGATGGCCGCTTCGTAAATGGGAACCGTTCCCAGGGGAATCCGAGCCGCTTCGAGAATTGTTTGGCGGATTTTTTTTGTATCTCCGCCAGTACTCAGGTCCATAATGGTGTCGGTTTTGTATTTAAGGGAGATTTTGACTTTTGCGAGTTCATTCTCCAATTCCGGGAAATCTATCGAACTTCCGATGTTCACATTCACTTTTGTCCTGAGTTTATGTCCGATCCCGACAACATGAATAGGGGAGTGGTTGGGATTGAGGGGAATCACAACTTTGCCTTGAGATACAAGCTGAAGAAGAGTATCAAGAGGGAGATTTTCTTCCCTTGCCACGGCTTGTATAGCCTCGGTCACATTGCCTTTTCTGGCTTCGCTTAATTGTGTCATATTTTATTTCACTCAGTGTGTTTAGTTTACATCCAAACATGCGATAATACAAATTCAGTGGTCTGGGGTATCCGATTCAGATTTAGAAGGTATTTTAGGTAAAAATTATACCAGCAGCATTGAATAATTTCTGATACAACAGCGTCCACTTCAATTTTCAACACCTGTGCTAAACACCAGCAAGGTGATTAATGATTTTTTTCTATCTGTGCCTTTAAATATTTTTGTAGACGCTTTGAAATATTTAATAATAAAATCCAACAGAAAGCAATAAAAGGAAGAGGGTCTACAAAAAAAGGAACAGCGAATACTTTCTTTTTCTGCCTATATGGCCGAAAAAATTCTTTAAGATTCAGTTCTCTGGATTTTATATTTCTGATAAACTCCCAAAAATCAGGAAAGTGATGGATGAAATAGACTTCCGCTCTGTATTTAGAACTGACTCTTTTCCCTCCAATTTTATCCAGATAGATTATATGAGAAAAATTGATTCCCGATTTAGTAAATAGTCTTTGTCCGACTACAGGTCTGACATTGATCTCTATCAATTTGTATTGATTGTCTCTTATGTCATGTTTGAATTCCACAGCCGAGAAACCGACAAAGGAAAGGCTTCTCAGCAGCTTTAGGGAGAGTTCTCGAATTTCAGGGATCAAAGGAATTGTTTTGTGAACAATTCCATCCCCGAAATCTTGAGGGTGCTGTCTTATTTTTTGACCAGTCAATTCAGCTAAAACATTTCCCTGGTTATCGAGATAAGAGCGGTAGAGGAAGAGCCTGGATACAGGCCCGGGAATTATTTCTGAGACGAGGACTTCGATTCCATGATTCTGAATATCTCCTAGTTTTTGTTCATAGTCTTCAGAGTTAAAAGCGATGAGTGCCTTTTGGCAATAGATTTCAAAAAAATTCTCCTTTTGGCATGGCTTCAAGAGACAGGGATAAGTGAGACGGTCCTTCAATTGGAAAAGGGAGTTTTTTTTTTCTGAGTGAAATATTTTTGGGGATGGAACTCCGACCTTTTGAGTATGAAGGTAAAGAAGATTTTTGTCGATGATTTTTTGAATGATATCCCAGTCTTGAATAGCTGGGATGTATCTTTTGAGCAGGGCTTTTCTGTTTTTGGCTACAAAAACAGCACTGGCATCATTAGTGGGAATCAAAACTGCTCCATCCAGATCTTCTTTCATAGTCAACATCAGATTGAGAAGATTCTCGCTTTTGTCTGAAGGCGAAGGAACTTTAAATCTTTTATGGATGAACCGTGAATGAAAAACTGGATCATGTTTTTTTGTTGCCAGGAAAATGACTTTGATCCCTGTCTCTGACAGATCCCTTATAGTCCCAAGGGCGTTGACATCGCTCCCAAGAACAATGGCTTTTTTAGTTCCTGACATGTTTTAAACCTAGCGGGTTAATAGATGATGAGAAGGCACACCCATTTAACTTGTGAAAATGATTTTTTCTTCATGAGGATATATTCATTATTAATGTGAATAAGGGATGTTGTCAAGCAGGGATAAAAATCACCTTCGAATTCATCTTGTAAGGTTATTTCTTTTTATCACCGATTTTCGCGGGGTTTTAACCGTCATAGCAATATAAGATTTTCACC
>CAZEWV010000035.1:0-13207 GCA_964516025.1 uncultured Eubacteriales bacterium | reverse complement strand
TTTCACCGGATACGGCCTTAATAAGAGAGAAGCCGTAGTGGCTTTTGTGGTGAAGGCTGCCCAGTATGGCCAGTTCAAGGATTCCTTTTCTGAGCTGTTTAATTTTGTTGTCCATATTCACACCTAGTACAATGTAATACAAGGTACATGGTTTGTCAAGATTTTTTTAAAAAAGGCGATTATATACTTGACAAACCCAGGGGGGATAGGAGGAAAAAATGAAAAATATGGAATTAACAGAGATTGTAAGATTATTCAACAACCAACAGGCAACAAGGGTGCTATGTGTTCGCACTGATTGTAAACACAAAAATCATGGCTGTGCTTTTAAAGAGATAGTTATAGATGAAAATGGAAGGTGCTCAGAATTTGATCCTCAAGATAAGCTACGTAAATAATCAATGCCATTTGCGGTGATCCTTATGTTTTCAATAAGCATTATCCTGTGAGGCCAATCTACCTCAGCCTGTATACATCCTTTATCGTAACAATAGGCCACATGTGGTCTGATTTTATCCCTAATTTCTCGATCTGTCTCTTCGGGCATGATGTCTTCTACACCTGTAAAACAATCAGGATAATTTTCGCATAATTGCTCAAGAATTCGTTTCATAACACTTTCGTTCACTTGAAACATATTGCCTCCCTTTTTAATAATGTCTTTATTATATTGAACTATGACTACAAAGTGAAACTTGTTCTTGAAAATGTTTAATTTAAAAGATATTATTTCTAAAGAATCGGTGAAAAACGAAGGATCCAGAAAAGGGGTCATTGAGACCATTAAAAGCCCACTTGGGTTTTTTGTTTTAGCTCTCTTGATAATCGAGGCGTTTATTGCATCGTGTTTAATATTTTCTGATTTAGATCCAAAGAATAAACAAGCTGGGCTTCTAATCGGAATTGGCTTATTCCTTTTAATTGTAATTATAGTGGCGATATTCGCATGGCACAAACCCCATAACTTAACATACAATGGATACGCACACTTGATAGACAGCGGAAAGGTTCCATTTGGCACAAAGCGTGATGAGGTGGATTACTTTGAATTAAAGAAACTAAGGCCAGATAAGGAGAAGAGATGAGAACCTACGTTGTCAGCTATGATCTTAAAAAACCCGATAAGGACTATACAGGTTTAATCAATGAGATAAAAAAATCATATCAATGGTGGCATTATTTGGATTCCACCTGGCTTATACATACATCTGAATCTGCCGATGCTTTATTCCAAAGATTACATCCATTTATAGATAAAGATGATTATATCCTTGTCATTGAAGCGGGACCAGGTCGACAGGGTTGGTTGCCACAGAAAGCATGGGACTGGATCAAGGAGAAAATAGGCTAAGCTGACCTTGAGTGATATATACCATAGCGATACAATTAAAACAACGGTTATAAATACACTCTAATAGAAGCCAATTTAACAAGGCTTAACTCATTGATAATAAAAGAGAAACAATTCATATATATACTTGACAAACCCATCTAAAAGTCTTATATTATATATAGAGGCTAAAAGAGATGGAAATCAAAATCAACCTAACAGAATTAGCAACTAAGTATAACAGTGAAGACAAAGCCAGGGTGTTACTTGAGCGTCTTCGATGGCCTAAAGGCCCGATTTGCCCTCATTGCAAATCAAAGGAAGCCTACCGCTTGACTCCTAAGTCTGATTCAAAACGCCCGGTTCGTCCAGGTGTTCTTAAATGCAAGAAGTGCCGGAAACAATTTACAGTCACAGTCGGTACAATCTTCGAAGGTAGTCACATCCCTCTCGTAAAATGGCTTATGGCAACCCATCTTTTTTGTTCCGCAAAAAACGGTATTTCAGCACATGAGATCCACCGAACAATAGGTATTACATATAAATCAGCATGGTTTATGGTTCATAGAATCCGATATGCAACTACACAATCCCCACTTAAAGAAAAGTTTAGTGGAACCGTTGAAATTGACGAAACATATATAGGCGGAAAGAGTCACGGCACAACTGGCCGTGGAGCAAAGAATAAGACTCCAGTTGTCGCATTAGTAGAAAGAGGTGGGCGTGTTAAATCTCAGCCAACAGAAAATGTCAAAGCAAAAACCTTAAAGAAGATTATGTTTGAAAATATAGATGAGAACGCAACGGTTATGACCGATGATTTTTCTCCGTATAAATGGATAACATGGAAATTCAAAGACCACGGCATTATAAATCACAGTAAGAAAAAATATATCAATGGAGACATTCATACAAATACAGCGGAAGGATACTTTGGCTTACTCAAACGAGGCATCAATGGTACATTCCACCATGTAAGCGAACATCATCTTCACCGCTATTGTTCTGAATTCGATTTTAGGTATAATTATCGAAAGGTTGACGATGGTGAGAGGACAGCGATATTGGTAAGCAAAGTAGGTGGAAAAAGGTTGACTTATCAATAACTAAAAAAGATTATAAGGGGACATGGAAAGCAAAAAAAATAAGAAAAAAAGGGAAAAACCAATATCCCTTCATCCTCTTGAATTTGAGGATGCATTAACGGAAATTCTTAAAATTCCTATAGACAGAGGGAAAAAAACTACCCCTGATAAAAACAACAATAAGAAAAATAATCGCTTGACAAAAGGTGATTAGGCGATATATTAGAAAGTGCCGGTGGCGGGATTCGAACCCACGTTAAACGGTTTAAAATCGCTTGTGCTAACCGCTACACTACACCGGCACTTGGGTGGAGCAGACGGGAGTTGAACCCGTGCCTGAGGAAGCTAAGCCCTGGAGCGCGTACCAACGCCTGCCCCACTCTTTTTTTTATCATATCGGTCTTGTTTCATCTTCCTCATCAATTTGTTTATTATCATCTTTACTCTTTATGGGTTTCTTCAAATTGATGACAATATATTTTGTTTCATTATCAATATCAACAGAATATCTGTTTGTTTCTTCATGTGGAATATCATTATAATTAAGAAATGCCCTCCCTGCTATTGTTCCGAAATTATAATCAGGTGATGTTCTAATCTTAAAAGCCTTCGTTGATTTATCCGCTAAAAATTCGAAACCAATTCGATTGCCCACTTTATCATAATACAAGATCACATAAACCTTTTTATTTATGTGTTTTTGCAACATTCCTGCATTGAAATTTATTGCACCGTTTTTTGTTAAAGTGATGACCGGAGGTCGAAATGACTTGTTTTTAGCATAATCATACCGGACGAATCGTCCCATTGAATCCTCCAATAATAAAAAGTTAACATCTATAGCTAATTTACGGGAAAAACATGTGCTTGTCAAGTCATTGTGATAAAAAAAAACATCCGGTGGCAATTAGAAAATAACTTAGATTCTAGCAAATGAAAACATGTTGTTCTCATCTACTGCGATGGACGCTCACCGGATGTTTTATTATTCGTACATTATCATCATATCATCATGTTCGCCGTTACTTTAATAATCAAATCGTTATTATATTATCTTGGGTTTGCCAAAGATATAATCGCCTTAAAAAAATGCTCACATTGACTTTGCTGTCTCGTGCATGCTATGTATAAAATAACTTTCCAGCAAAATGGCAGGAGTTAATTCTGTCGATGAAAATGAAAAGTACTTTTGAGCACACTCAAGAAGGCAAATGGACATCCAGCAGATTTCTCTTTCTGCTTTTTGCTCTTATCATCCTTCTTCTTGGCTGCTCTTACATGCCCAATAACCAGCTCGGTGCATTTCTTGGAGGGATGATGTCCCTTCTTCTTCCCGTCACCGCCATTTTTATTGCCTTGTTTGTCGCCCTCCTGACTGGTATGTACAATCAAAGAAAGAGGACATGACGTGACCAAACACGATTCTGGAAGGACAATCCCTCAAGCACTTTCATATCGAAAAATTGCTTGGCCGGGGAGGGATGGGAATCGTCTATCTCGGGCGGGATACACGACTAGACAGACCCGTGGCGATCAAAATCCTCCGTCCTGACCTTACTACCAACCGGGACCGCCAGAGCCGCTTCCTTCAAGAAGCCCGTTCGGCAGCCGCGGTCACCCATCCTGCGATCGCCCAGATCTATGATGTCGATGAAGCCGACGGCAAAACATTTATCGCAATGGAGTATGTGGAGGGAAAGACCGTCAGCCAGTTGATTGCCAACCAGGAGCTCGATTTAATAGGTGCTGTGGAAATCGCCCTTCAAGTTGCCGAAGGCCTGAGCAGAGCCCATAAAGCCAATATCGTTCACCGGGATATCAAGTCGGACAATATCATGCTGACCCGAGATGGCCACGCGAAACTTCTTGACTTTGGACTGGCCAAACTTTTAGATCCTCCCATAGCCGATGACCGGACGGAAACATACAGGGATTTTGTCAAAACTAAAACTTTCCCGGCAACCCAGCCTGGAATGGTCCTGGGAACAGTGGCCTACATGAGCCCTGAACAGGCCCGTGGGAAACCGGTCAGCCACAGCAGCGATGTCTTTTCCTTAGGGATTGTTTTGTATGAAATGATCGCGGGCGAGCTGCCGTTTAAGGGAGAAAGCCCCCTCGATACCATGCATGCCATCGCCTTTGATGAGGCACGTCCGGTGACAATTATCCGAAAGAATCTTCCTCCCGAATCTCACCGGATCCTTCAGAACTGCTTACGTAAGCGGCCGGAGGATCGCTATCCGGATGCTGGTGCACTAGCCGCAGATCTCAAAAGACTGAAAAAAGAACTTGAGTCCGGTGTCCAGCGGTCCATGACCATCGGAACACGATTTCAAGGTATGATCGATTGGGTGAAATTTTCTCTTCCGTTTGGATTCAAGGGTATTTCCGGACTGACGGTGCTGCTTGTTCTGGCTGCAATCATCCTGATCACGAAGATTAATCTTTGGGTTTTAGGATCCTATGTTCTTGTCGTTTTGATTGTTTATCGATATATCCGGAAACGGAAGCACCGAATGCTGAAAAAATTTACAGCCAACGTGTCCAAATTTCCGGAGGTCCGTGCTATCCGGATAAATGAGAATCAGATTGTCGTTATTGTGGATGAAGCCAAGGCTAAACTGTATCTTAGGATCAACAGCCTCGTGGAAGCGGTCAACCGCAAGATCTATTTTGGTACGCCAGTGAAGGCGGCCGTGAGGGATGACCTGCCTTATGGGGAATTCCAGCAAATTTTGAGGGAATCGGGAATCGTTTACGTCCGAGAGGATATTGTCCTTAAGTCAAAAAAATCAGAGTAAAACTTTCTTGGTTCTTTTCAGATCCTCAGCTAGGCCTCAATAAACTGAAAGTTGTATTCATAATATGGACGGGAATAATCGTCCCCGTGCATGAATTTGTACGATTAAATGGGGTGTGTGTGTTTTTCTATCTGATCAATCCTTAAAATCCTTTGACATTTTCTGTTAACCTCATTAATTTAGTCCTAGCTTTATACATTGAGGAGGGAAGAGAAATGAAAAGAAAACTTTTTTCCGTGTTCGTGATTTTGAGTTGTTTTATTTTTGTTATGGGCGAGTTCTCCACTGCCGCCGGCCAGGGACAGCCTATTAAGACAAATAAAGACAAGCTGCTCACCTTGGCGGTTCAAGGTGAGATCGCACCGGCCGAACCTTCCAGGTCCTATGCTGTCACGTGGGACGGGAAGCCCAAGATGGCCATAGGGATCGGGGGGATCAACTACAACCTAAAAATAGGGAATAGAGTTTTTGGATGGGCCAACGGCGACACGGCTACGGTGGGTGTGTCCACAGTGGGTAAGGGATCAGACCGTGCCAGGACGTCCTGGCTTTACTATACGTCTATCGGCAATGAAGTAAAAGTTCTTGACGGTGGAGCCAAAGGGGAGAAGGGGATTATCATAGGAAAGTTTGGAAGCTATGTTCTGGTTCACTTCGATGAGGATGTTTTGGAGATGCTGGCCATAGGAGATAGCTTTCATGTTAAGGCCAATGGCATCGGCCTTGAAATCGAAGGATTTGAGGATGTTTATTCTCACGGCGTGACTGCGGAACTTCTGGAGCAGATCGTGACTCAAAAAGGGGACAAACTGGAAGTTCCTGTAGTCAAAGAGATTCCGGCCGAGATTGTCGGCCAGGGTGCGGGACGTTCCAGCCTTTCCGGCAACTGGCACATCCAAACCAGTTATCCTCCGGACATAGAGGAATTCGGTCTGGATGATCTGCGATTTGGGGATCTCGTGCTCCTCAAGGATACACAAACCGATTACGGAAAGGGCTACTACAGAGGCGGAGCGACCTTAGGGGTGGTCTGCAGCGGACCCAGTGATATTTCGGGTTTGGGTGTCGGCGTGACACCGATCCTATCCACACGCTTTGGCAAAATCACGACACGTATTGACGCGGCGGCGAATATTGGAAAATATCTCGGGATAAAGTTTAAAAAAACTGTGCCGGCTTCAGAATCAGCGGTTCTCAAGACCAACAAGGACACACTTATAGAAACAGCGGTACAAGCGGTCGTGCAGTCTGCAGGAAGCAGCGGGTATCGAGTCACATACGACGGACGATCGAGTGTGCGCCTCGGTTCGGCTTCGATCAACTACACAGTTTCTCTCGGGGACTCGGCTTCGGGATGGGCCAATGCGGACCATGTGGAACCCGATGTCACTATTCAAGGCCGGGATGAGGACAGGGCGAGCGACTGTGCGATCGCCATCCTTGCCTGCATTGGGAATGAAGCCAGAGTCCTTACAGGTGATGCCAAGGGAGGTAGAGGATTTTATATTGGAAGGCATGCCGGTTCGGACGACCTTGTCTGGTTTCCCGACGACATCAAGGAAAAACTCACGATCGACGATAAAATTCAGGTAAGAGCCAAAGGTGTGGGTCTTAAGATAAAGGGCTTCGAAGATGTGCGTGTCAACAAGCTGTCTCCCGAAGTGCTGGAGAGCATAGGCCTGGAAATAGAGGGCGATTTGCTCGTTGTCCCTGTGGTGATGAAGGTGCCGGGGCATATTATGGGTTCGGGCATCGGCGGACAGGGAATCGAGTTTATTGATTATGATATCCAGACGACCGATCCGAAAATTGTTGAAGAATACGGCCTGGAAAAAATCAAACTCGGCGACCTCATAGCCATAGTGGACCACTACGATTACTACGGGCGCGGGCGGTACAAGGGGGCTGTAACTATTGGAGTCTGTATCCATGGATTCAGCGAGTCTGCAGGCCATGGGCCGGGCCTGAATCCTGTGCTGGCCGCTCTTCCGGGAAAAATAAAGCTCAAGATAGATCCTAACGCCAACATGGCCTATTATTTGGGGATAAAAACGAATCCAAAGCAGTAAATAACAGCGGAATAAAGCATTTGTACGATTTTGAACCGGAGGGTGACTCTGATCACAGGGCTAGAGGTCTTGAAATATTTTATTTCCGTAGGCGAAAATGGCCGGCTGCCCGCCGGTGTGCCAGAATAGGATTTTGGCATCCCTATCTATGTGGCCCTGCCGAATAAGGGCGATCATTCCTGCCATGGCTTTTCCCGAGTAAACAGGATCGCAGAAGAGGGCCTCGTTCTGTGCGGCGAGTAAAATGGCCTCTCGCGTGGTGTCATTCATTTGACCATAACCCGGGGCCATAACGCCGTCAAAGAGGAAGATGTCTTCATCTGTTGTGGGATTGGGCATTGTGAGCAGTTCCGCGATGTCCTCCAGAATTCCGGCGATGCGCTTTTTTTGATGGCCAGCGTCCCTTCGATGACAGTTGCCTGTGATGCGAACGGGATTTCCCAGTGTGCGGAGTCCGAAGAGCAGCCCGGCATGGGTCTGACCGCTGCCAGTGGGAATCACAATCTCGTCAACCTTAAGTCCTTTCTCCTCAATTTGACCGGAAAATTCTTTGGCTGCATCGATATATCCTAAAGCCCCGAGAGGCGGGTGCCCGGGACCTAGATGAATCACATAAGGCTTGGCGCCTTTTTTGCGGAGGTCTTCGGCGATACGCTCGAGTTCCATATCGGCGCCCTCTTCGTCTTCGCCCTCGGGATAAAAGTGCAGCTCCGCGCCCATCAAACGGTCCAGAAGGACATTTCCCGATGTTTGGTACAGATCGTCTGTGTCCGGCACACGTTCCTCAAGCTGAATGTGACATTTTAAACCCAAGCGGCTGGCAGCGGCTGCTGTCATCCGTGCATAGTTGGATTGAATGGCACCTGTGATCAGCACGGTATCTGCTCCCAAATCGAGGGCCTCACCGAAGTAGTATTCGAGCTGGCGGGCTTTATTTCCACCAAAGGCCAGACCCGTGCAGTCATCGCGTTTGACGTAGAGATGGGAAACATGAAGTGCATGCGCCAGGTTCGGCATTTCCTCTATGGGTGTGGGCACATGGGCCAGCTTAGCTCGGGGAAATGATTCGAGACGTTTAAAGATCATAGAAGACACATATCACATATAAATCTGTCCAGTCAATAGACGAAAATTGATATATTGTACAATATATTGTACAATTTAACCAAGGTGTGAATATGGATAAGACAATAGGTATTTCCGAACTTCGAAAGTCCATTGCCCCAATAATAAAAGAAGTCCATGAAAAGGGCTCCCTCTATATCATTATGCAGCATTCGCGGGCTAAAGCCGTGCTGCTGAGCCCGGATGAGATGGAAACTCTGGAGGCTGAAGCCAAGAGGATACTCCATGAGGATGTCAAAAGTGCAGTAAAGGAAGATATCAAGAAAGAGTTGTCCTCTTATGAGAAATTCTTTGGGAAGAGATAGACAGTTGACGAAATTTCGAATTAAAAGGCTGCGTGGTTGATTTATCAAACAGGAGTTCTTGATTTCTGGGCCCAGTCAACGATTGGAACGATTTGGTCTTTGCTGACCTTATACACTACCAACAGGCCGGGCGTGTTGATTCAGTTCAGCGTCGAAATCGGACATCATTTTGTGAAGACGGTCCACAACCTCGGGATATTGGCCGGCCAGATTATTAGTCTCTCCGATGTCCGCTTCTAAGTCATATAGAGAGACCGGAAACTCCCCTTGTTTCTTATCCCATCCTCTTGTCTTGGCTGTGTGGAGTTTCCATTTGCCGCTGCGGGCGGATTCTAGGTTGCCGTTGCGGGCGTAGTAGTAAAAAGCATCGTGAGGTGATAAAACCGAATCCGGCTGCTGGAGCAGTCCGAGAATATCTTGTCCGTCGATCTGGCGTTCTTCTGGAAGTGAGGCACCGGTGATGGCCGCGAAAGTCGGTAAAAAATCCATTGCTGTGACAACCTCACGGCAAGTTGTGCCCGCAGGAATCTGTCCGGGCCACCGCATGATGCACGGCACTCGTTGGCCGCCTTCCCATGTTGAAGCCTTCCTGCCGCGCAGAGGCCCTGCCGAACCGGCGTTGGGCCGGACCACCGGGCCATTGTCCGATGTGAAGATCACAAAAGTTTTCTCTTCCAGTCCTTCTTCTTTTAAGGCCAGCAGAACCTGACCCACACTCCAGTCGAGTTCCTCCAAGACATCTCCGTAAAGGCCCAGTTCTGATTTTCCTTTGAATTCATCCGAGACATGAAGAGGGAGATGCGGCATGCTGTGGGGCAAGTAAAGGAAAAACGCCCTGTTTCGGTGAGAGCGAATAAACTGAACGGCCTGCTCTGTATAGCGTCTAGTGAGAAATTGCTGGTCAGGCCCAGCCTCGATCTGTTCTTCATTCTTGTAGAGCGGCAGCGGCGGCGATTGAAAATCGAGGGATTTGTAATAATGGCCGTCCATGTCGTTGGAATAGGGGACACCGAAAAATTCATCGAATCCATGCCGGAGTGGTAAAAATATTTCATGGTGGCCCAAATGCCATTTCCCGATGCAGGCACTGGTATATCCCTGTGGTTTCAAAATTTCCGGGATGATCATTTCATTTGAATGAAGTCCGGTATTACTGTATGGGAAAAGAACAGCTTCATGCAGCCCAACACGCTTGGGATAGCATCCTGTCAGCAGCCCGGCCCGGGAAGGAGTGCATACCGAAGCGGCGACATAAAAATCGGTAAACTTGAGCCCCTCTGCTGCCATCCGGTCCAGATTTGGAGTAGAAAAACCTTTTGCCCCGTAACAGCCCACATCTCCGTAGCCCTGGTCATCAGTGAAAATGACGATAAAATTCGGTTTTTGATAGGAGGAAGCTGCGTTCTGAATTTGATCTTTTTGACAGCTTGACAAGGCGAATGCTGCCATCCCTGCCGAAGCTGTTTTTAGAAAATCTC
Source organism: uncultured Eubacteriales bacterium (assembly GCA_964516025.1). Lineage (GTDB taxonomy): Bacteria > Acidobacteriota > Aminicenantia > Aminicenantales > Aminicenantaceae > JAUWVG01. The sequence continues at coordinate 3,014 of CAZEWV010000035.1, read as the reverse complement.
TCCTGTTTATGACTTTATTATTCATGGAGAGCTCTAGTATTTCTGCCAGCCCTTGCCCTGGATCATGCCGCGGATGTAGGCGGTCTGGCCGGCGTGCAGCACGCTGTCATCCAGGATAGAAATCAGACGTACGCCGACTGTCGGGATAGGATGGTACTGGGATTCGTCCAGTTCCCTATCGAGGTCCTCATCCGAAAGACCTTTGAGAAATTGTATTGTTCTTTCTACCGTGGTCCGCAAATAATCGAGAAGTGTTGGGATATCCGGTGATTGAAAGGCTGCGACCTGCTCCGGGGTGTGGCCGAATCCGATGTCCCTGGAATTGGGATCGCGGTTGAACCTGGCATACCATTCGTCTATGATCCACAACTGCTCTTTTTCCATCAAAGAAGCAATCTGGGCGTCCTGCTGCCGGGTCAGATGCCAGACCAACCAGCTGATGCTGTTGCTTTCTTTGCGGGGCATCCAGTTGAGATCCTCCTGAGTCAGGCCTCTCAAGACATTCTCGAGGTATTCGGGAACGCGGTTGAATCCATCGGCCAGTAAGTCATACCAGTTCATGGGATCCTCCTTTAAGGGGCACGGACTGAACTTATCACACAAAAAATAGACAGTCAATTTTCTTTGGATCCATAAATTTTCTGTCAACCAAACAGAAAAATTTTTGTGGAATTAAGTATGATGTCCCTTTAATTCAAGGTCTTTTTTAAGTTGGGCTTTTTGAGTTGGGGTGATTTCGGGATGTTTGTCACAGAGATCCACCGCTTTTTGAGCTATAGAAGAATCGAGTTTCAAAGCTGTGGAGGCAACTTTAAGAAGAAGGCCAGGAGAAGTGTCTGTCTTTATCTCCTCAAGAAGTTCATTGGCGAGACGTGTTGCCCCCGGGATTTCATTCCGTTGGACAAAAAAGTCCATCAGTGCGGTTTTGTAGGTCTGGTGGAGCCGGAATTCAGGGAGTTTTTCTTTCAGTCGCTTGTAGTGCTGCAGAGCCTGTTCCATCTGGTCGCGCCTTATTTCTTTTTCAATCAAAGAAGTGAAAAACTGTTCATTTTCTTCCTTGATCCCGATATCTGTGCCTAGGTCCCACAATCTTTCTGCTGTTTCCGGATTTGCTGCATGTTGGCTCGCCAGCTCCTTGAGAAGATGAAACGCTTCGCCGATTTTCCCCATACGCTTGAGTTGTATCACTTCATTGATGGCTTTGGGGAGGGCGTCTCCCGTGTCAATCTTGGCCTCAATTTTGGTGTGGATGTATTTTTCTTCAACTTTTAAGACTTTCATTCCATAGGCTATGGCCATTCCCAATAAAAATCCCCAGACGTGCGCCCAGTAGGCCACACCGCCGCCTCCTTGAGAATTGACAGAATCGATCATGCGGGCGCTAAAAAGCTGAAGGAGAAGCCACAGAGGAAGCATCAGCCATGCCGGAGCCTGGAAAGTGCCGCGGAAGAAAGGAAAGAAAAAGTAGAAAAAGGTGATTTTTGTTCTCAGATAACGTATAAGAAAAGCCCCCATCACTCCGGCAATGGCGCCGGACGCCCCGATCAGAGGACCTTGAAAATCCGGATAGTGCATCCCATAAAGGAGTGCCGCGAGGACTCCCATGCCCAGATAAAAAACTGTGTAGATCGGCCTTCCCCAAACATCTTCGATAAAAGGCCCCATCAGATAAAGCATGAACATATTCCCGAGCAGGTGCAAAAAGCCGCCGTGAATGAACATATACGCCAGAAGTCCTAATAAGTTTTGCTCGGCCGGGATATATCCCCACTTTCTGTAGGGAACGTCCTGGAGCGCTTCACGAAACCTTTGTGACAGCCGGTTGAGTTCTTCCTGTTCCTCTTCTTGAGAGATGAGACTTTCTTGCCTGGGTATTTGACGGTACCCGTCGAGCTGTCTCTCGAAAACTTCTATTTGTTCCCCAAACATCATTTTTTGAATATCAGAATCAAATTTCAGATAGGGGTGCTGGAAAAAGTACTCCAGGAGCTCTCGGCCGCGGGTTTCCACCTCTTTGAGATGATCGTCTATGCTGCGGGAAATGAAAATGTGAACGATGACACAGACTGCAATGATAACAAAAGTCACCCACGGAAGTCTGCGGACCGTAGTGCTTTCATGGCCGACTGGAATAATCAATGTTTCCTCATGTTTCGAATATGATCATACATATGCCCGAGGAATGTAAATCATCTTTGGGTGTGAATAGCGAGGTGATATTTATCTTAGGTTTTCTTCTTTCGGGCGTAGATGATCTTGTACATAGAAGGGACAACAATTAAAGTCAGAACAGTTCCAAATGTTAGGCCGAAGATGATCGTCCAGGCAAGGGGATTCCAGAAAGCGGCATTGTCTCCGCCTAAGTAGAACTGTGGATCGAACTCGCTGAACAGGGTTACAAAATTGATATTGATGCCGAGGGCCAGAGGTAAGAGACCCAGAATTGTGGACAATGCGGTCAACAAAACCGGTGTCAGACGGGTTGCTCCGGCTTTGATTATGGCCTCGACTTTATCCATCCCGCGGTCGATCAACTTGTCTGTATAGTCGATGATGATGATCCCGTTTTTCACCACAATCCCCGCCACCGCGATAATCCCCATGCCGGTCATCATGACGGAGATATCTAAACCAAAGATGGCAAATCCCAAGAAAACGCCGGTGAAGCTGAAAAATATCTGGAGGATGATGATCATCGGTTTGGAAAGGGAATTGAACTGGCTGACGAGGATGATAAGGATCAATGCCACAGCGATAAAAAGAGCCTTGACCATAAAGTTACCGGTCTCCGACTGCATATCCTGTTCGCCTGTGAATTTGACGGTGTAGCCTTCCTTGAGTTCGAAATTGGGAAGCTGCATATTGATCTGCCGGATGATTTCATTGGCGTTGTATCCTAACAGCACATTGGACTGCAGGGTTATGACTCTCTTGTTGTCCAGCCGGGTGATCCCACCGTAGCTCGTCCGGTTGGATACAGAGGCAATGGCTGAAATCGGAATCTTTTTAAATCC
>CAZEWV010000034.1:0-13341 GCA_964516025.1 uncultured Eubacteriales bacterium | reverse complement strand
TGTTCTCTATAACCATAATTCAGAAAATCACCCTTCACGAAGTGCGGAATGTAGGTTAAAAAGGAGACAGACAATGAAATTCAAATCAAAAGCCGTTATTTTCCTTGCAGCGGCATTGATCAGCTTTGTTGGATTTAGCCTGATCGCTTCCCCGTTTGTAGACGTTCTAGTCGTCGGAAAAGAAGCTGGATATGAACAGATATCAAACTTCTTGGCCAAGTCAGACGTATCAAAAGATCTAATGACGTCCATAGGATAAAGAGGTTAAATCATTAAAACTCTCAAATTGAAGAAATGGCAAGATTTGGTGGAACAGGGTCTCGTTCCAAAAAGTAGGTAGCTATCCAGCAATCTGGGTTTAGAATGGCATTATCCATAAATATAAATAAATCACATTAAAAAAATAATAATATATTATGAAGAAATACCTTGGTTCTGTCGCAGCTGCCAAATAGAAACTAACTTTCCTGCCTGAAATTTCCAAGAGCCATTTATAATGGATTTCCACCTTTTTCGACGGGTAGCCCCTCCGCATTCCACTCGATTATGCCGTTAACCATATGGTAAATGTGAGCGAATTCTAATTTTTGAATTATGCTAACTGCCATCGAGCTGCGGCCGCCGCTCCGGCAGTAAATCAGGTAAGTTTTATTCCTGTCCAGCTTTGCGATATCCTCCTTGAAAGTCTCTAAAAGCATGTTGATATTAACCGCTCCCTTCAAGTGTCCCTCTTTATATTCCTCGGGTGTTCTGACATCGATTATGATGAAGTCCGGATTGTCTATATTTTCCTGTATCAGAGCATAAGCCTCAAGAGCACTAACATCCTTTACTTGGTTTTCTTGTCCTCTGCTGAACAGCGATAGTGTCCCCATCAACAGCAGAAGCGAAAGCGCTACCCACGCGGATTTTCTTATATTTATCATCGATTTAACTCCTTTCTAACTCCATATTCTCTAGATGCATTGCCATCTTTATATATCATAAGGTTCTGGCCATTTTCAACTCTAAAAGCTTGCTGTTGGCTTCTTCCTCTTCTTGGGTAAGCTTGATTCCAGTATCAAATTGCATTCTCAGTTCGGTCTTAATTAGCTGCTGTCTAGCTTTCATATAATCATCGACATTTTCATAACGCTCTTGAATAAAACGATTTTTTGAAGGCTCTAAAATACCTTCACTTTGCCAGAATTATTATTGAATAATAATTTTTAGGACACTTGACTAGATATTTTGCTGCAAAAGTCTCTTTAGGCGAGGAGGAAATATCACCCTCAAAATCACCCCTCAAAATCACCTTGCAGGACGATTGTTAATTTAGACGGGCTATGAGATATAGTAGAGAGGAAAATAAATTCCTCTAACATGGACATATAGGGAGGATAAAATGAAAAGGATATATATTTTTATTCTCATCATTATCTTTTCAATCACAGGCTTCGGTATGCAAAACAGCATCACAGAAAAAGCCTCTGAAGAAAAAGCGATTAACAAAATTAAAGATCCTCTTAAAAAAGCCTCTATGCATATCAAATTTGCAAATAAAAGGATTCAGTTAATCGAAAACAAAAGAGGAAAAGGAAAATTAACAACTATAGGAAATTCAGAAAATTTAGATCCACTCATAAACGAATACGAAGAAAACCTTGATAAGGCATATAATGAAATAATGAAGGCACAAGCTCTTGGCCGAGATACAACCTCATCTCTTAATATTATCAATAAAGCCACCTCTAAACATTTAGTAGTGTTAAACAGAGTTCTTGCCAAGGTCCCTGAGCAAGCGAAAAACGCAATAAGGCATGCCATTGAAGTTTCTCAAAGAGGGCACCAAAAGGCTCTTCAACATTTATCAAAGTCCAAAAAGAACAAGAATACAATGAGCAAAAATAGTGGACCAGGAAAAGGGAAGGCTTTAGGCAAGCAGAAAACCAAGATTCATCCCAATAAAGTAAAAAAGAAAAAAGGTAAAAAAATTAAATTTTAGAAGTGTTAGATTTCCTTCTTAGATCTTAATTCTATGATGATTGTTATATCGCTTAATAGCAATTAGACAACACAAAGGCTTATAATCCCTCCCCCTGTTTTTTTTGCCTTTCTCTAAATTACTCCCCGGGTAGGACTCGAACCCACGACCTAGTGGTTAATAGCCATCTGTTTTGCCTGTCGTATAATCATGAGTGGTCTGAATTTAGCTGAACTGAAACAAGCACTGCAAGTTTTCCTTTAGTCACGATACTCGAGGAAGCATCTTCTTTTTTTTCTTGACAAACATGTGCTGTAATCTTATATTACTATTGTACTAATAGAATAGTACAATAGAGAAATAAATCAATAGTCTTAAAACGAGGAGGTGAATGCTGTGATTGACTTCAAGCTTGATCCTAAAGGCGGCGTGCCCTTTTACAGACAGATAATCGATCAGATTCGATATGGCATCGCTGCCGGACATCTCAAGATCGGTGAGCAGCTCCCCACAGTCCGATCCCTGGCTGTAGATCTTAAGGTCAATCTTAATACTGTGACAAAAGCATACAAGGAACTAGAGATTAAGAACATTCTCGAAACACAGCAGGGAACAGGAACCTTTATAGGTTCTCTCAAGGTGGAGATTGATCCCAAGGAACGGAAAAGCAAATTGAAGAGCATTATCCAAGAATTTATGAGCATCGCTCTCAGTTATGGCTTTTCCGTGGAAGAAATCGTTAAGGAAATTCAAAAAGGAAATGGAGGTGTGTCATGATAGAAAACATCAAAAATAAAAGTTTTATGAATCCCATCGCTCTGGCTGTTTATATAGGTTTGTCTCTTTTGAGTGTGGTTCTTTACGTTGTTGATGTTATATCTATTTTAGAGGCTGCCATCGGTTTGGCCATCGCAATTTTTTGCGCCGCAGCCATCCGGATTGCCAATCAATGGGAGAAGGCCGTTGTGCTGAGAATGGGCAAATTTGGAGGATTGAAAGGCCCCGGACTATTTTTGATTATTCCCGTCATTGACCGTGTGGCCTATTTTATCGATCAACGGGTGCGTGTAACAGATTTTACGGCGGAAGAGACGCTGACCAAGGATACCGTTCCTACAAATGTGGACGCTGTGGTGTATTGGACGGTTTGGGATGTGGAAAAAGCGGCCTTGGAAGTCCAGGATTACATCATGGCTGTGTCCTACATTGCGCAGACCGGACTGCGGGACATAATAGGCCAGCACGAACTGGCGGATCTGCTGCAAAACCGTGAAAAAATCGCCGAAGCCCTGCAAAAGAATCTCGATACACACACCAATCCATGGGGCATCACATGCCAGACTGTTGGGATTAAGGATATTGTTATCCCTTCCGGCCTGACCGATGCCATGAGCAAACAGGCCCAAGCAGAACGGGAACGGCAAGCCCGGATCATTCTCGGTACCGCCGAGACGGAGATTTCAGAGAAGTTTTCCAAAGCCGCAAAAAATTATCAAAACGATCCTGTTGCGCTGCAATTGCGGGGAATGAACATGCTGTTCGAAGGTTTGAAAGAAAAAGGATCCCTCATTATTGTCCCCAGTTCAGCTCTCGAGTCCATGAACCTGGGTGCTGTAGGAGGTTTGGCGGCTCTGGCTCAGACCTCAACTCAAGAACAAAAGCTTGAAGATTTGAAGCAAAACACAGCACAGAAATGAAAACAAAGAATTCTTGGGAAACTCTTTTCCTCCTTTTAATTGTTATTACAGCTGTGATGACCTGCCGACAAAAAAAAGCCGAATGGATGGGGACGATAGAGACAAAGAATGGCGTACTTGTCATTAAGAATCCGAAACAGCCTATCCATAGTGAAATTATCTTTGAACTGGAAGAAGAACTGAATATTGTTGGAGGAGGAACTGATCAAGAAGAGTGGATGTTTCAGGATCTTGTTTCCTTGGCTGTTAATGAAGACCATTCAATTTTTGCCCTGGATGTGAAGGCGGCAAACATTAAGGTCTTTGACAGATTTGGCCAGGAGGTCGCGATTTTCGGGAGACCGGGACAAGGGCCTGGAGAATTAAGCCGGCCCGAAAAAATCTCGATTTCTCCACAAAATGAAATTGTTGTCGAGGATCCCGGGAGACGGCTGATCCTTTTTTTTGACCAAGAAGGTCATTTTCTCCGGCAGTGGCCCCTGAATTGGGTATTCTATTCCGGACCAAAGTTCACATCCTGGGGAGAACCTATAGTCAGTTATGCACTTATAGGTGAAAATATTGAAATAGTGCTGAATAGACTTGATTCCGATTTAAAGCCAGTTGTTACCTATACGACAATTCCTCAGGAACGACCCCCTAAGGTTCACATTTTTCTCTATAGATATTACCTTGATCTCAGATGGGATCTGACGTCTGCCGATGAAATCATATGGGGAGTTATGACTTCACCTAAATATGAGCTGTTCGTCCATGACCGGATGGGAAATCTTATCAAAAAAATTACCAAGGAATATGATCCAATCGAGATCACACAAGATGAGTACACGAAGCTCATAAAAAATTGGTTCGGGGATCCTTTGAGTCAGAGGTGGGACTTTATTATCCCAAAAAACTACCCGCCTTTTCATACATTCATGCTGGATGACGAAGGCCGGATTTATGTCCGAAGGTTTGAAAAAGTTGAAGACAGCCATCGGCATTTTATCGAAGTTTTTGATTCACAGGGACGGTATCTCACAAACATAATACTCCCTTTGGAAGTACTGCCGACTCTATTCTATAAGGGCAAGCTCTATACCATAGAAGAAACTGAAGAGGGATTTGAAGTCATTAAAAGGTACAAAACCATCTGGAGGGATTAAGATGAAAATTGTTCTTGCTCTTTTCATGATTCTCACTCTATTTCTTACTTGTTCAACTCCGGATGTTTCGGTAGATAAAACCTATGAGGACGGAGTAGAGGTGGTTCTAAATCATCTAAAATCCTATGCAATAGAGAATGAATCCACGACTTTTACTCTGGAAAGGATCTTTTCAATCGATACGGAAAAAGATAATATTGCTGAATTGGGTTTGGGGGATATCTCCTCCTTTGACATCGATTCCGAAGGAAACATCTATTTTATCGGACGGAGGGGTGGAGAAAATATCCTTTTTAAATTCAATGACACGGGAGAATTTCAACTCTCGTTTGGAAGAAAAGGCCAGGGCCCGGGAGAGATCCAGGCTGCCTTTTATATCTACATCACTCAAAGCGATGAAATTGTCATCACAAATGCCGGTAACAACCGCATGTCTGTTTTCTATGGCGATGGAACTTTAAAAGAGGAGATAAAGACTGGATCCGGCATCAATGCGGCGTGCCCTCTGCCAAACGGGAATGTTCTTTTATACAAAAACTACGTGGACCCTGAGCAAAAATACCTCGTCCAGAATCCTCTTATTCTCCACAACTCCTCGCTTGAAGAAATTAAAGAACTCGACCGGGAAATGGTTCCCAATCCCATGAAGGGAGAAAAACTGAAGGGGTTCTGGCATATCTTCTCCTGGAGTGTATCCGAGGGGAAAATATTCACTGGATTTCAGGAGAGAGGCTATGAAATCTATGTCTATGATTTTAGTGGCCGCATGCTGAGGAAAATAAAAAAGGAACATAAATCTGTCCCTGTCCCACAGGCCCATAAAGATGAGTTCATGAGGGCTTTTTCCATACCAATTTTCGATGACATCCGGAACAAAATCTATTTCCCGGCATCCATGCCGCCTTTCCTCTCCTTCATGGCAGATGAAAGAGGCTGGTTGTACGTCATGACTTATGAACAGGGAGAGAATCCCGGTGAATATATATTTGACATTTTTACACCGGAAGGAATTTTTGTCGGCCGGAAAGGTCTCCGCGTTATGTCTGATGAGACCGGCTTTTACGCAAAGATCAGAAACAACCGGTTTTACAATCTCGTCGAAAAAGAAAGCGGCTACAAAGAATTAATCGTCTATCAAATGCGCTGGAAATAGTGCCATTCTCCGGATTGTAATCCCTGTCCTGTTTTAAACACCCGAACCTTTTTGGCTCTCATGCGTTCTTAGTAATGAATAGGAGATTGGAATAGAATAAATGATAATCCTCAACTCGGATAATTTCGGAATAGGAACAACGGGTGGATAATTCAGATGTTTTTGATGAACTGTACAACCAATACAAGTCTTCTCTCTACAGTTTGGCCTGTTATCTGACCCGGAATCAGAAAGAAGCGGAGGATCTATTTCAGGATACATGGCTCCGGATCGCCAAACATCTGGCCCATCAAACCATTGATATGGACAACTGCAGGACTTGGATAATGACTATCACATCCAATCTTTACCGGGACCGGCTGCGAAAAAAACGAGTGAGGAAGCCTTTCTCTTTTCAGCGGTCAAATTCAGACGGACAAACCGATTACAATTTTGAGAAACCGATGTGGGGAGATAAGTCTAACATGGGAAACGATTCAAAACATCTGGAAGTCAAAATGGCTCTTTCAAAGGCCTTGGCCGGACTGCCCCCCAGACATCGCCTTATCTTTGTGCTGAAAGAAATCGAGGGATATAAGTATTTGGAAATTGGTGAAATTCTTAATCTGCCCGAGGGCACTGTAAAATCGATTATGCATAGAGCCGTTAGGAAACTTCGGAAAGATCTCTGGGTGTATAATCCCAAAAAAACCATCATAGTGAGTGTATAAAATGAAGTGTAAAGACATCGAACATAAAATCATCGCATCATCCGGCGGGCTGACCGATTCAGAACAACTCAAAATAATTCATTCACATGTTGAACACTGCAGCAAGTGTTCGCATTTGAAAGAGGATGTTGAGAGTTTAAGAAATCTCCTTCAGCAAAGAACCGAGCCAAATCTTCCGGAAGATCTCGACAAAAAAACATATCAGATGTGTCAAAATGAAATTCAAACGCTTCAAAAGAATACACGCGGGTTTAATTTTCAGCAACACATGCAGTCTATTCCGATCCATATGAAGATCGTTTTTATCTCCTTTCTTGTCGTGATGGTCATCTGGTTTTTTACATCTTTTAAAGATATTGGCAGTGGAGGAGGAGAGTCTCTCTCCATGCCGATGATTTTTGGTCTGTTTTTGATCATTCAGAATGCGATGATGCTTCTCTTTGCTCCCTTACTTATTCGCCTGATCCGATCAAAAAAACTCAATACACAATTTATTCAATAGGAGGATAACATGGCAACAACAGCGGGAAAAACAGCAGCTCTCATTATTATTCTGGTGCTGCTCTGCTTCATTGGTCTAAGGCTAACACCTCTGGCTTTTACGCCATTTGGATTTTTTTCATCGACAATATCTACGGTGCAGAATGGATGGGAGAATGCTATCCATTCCATAAATATTATGCCTAAGAGATTTTTCAGGTTTATCCCGACGGCATCTCTTTCTTTTGCGCTGCTGATTATCTGGTTATGTGTCATAGTTTGGGTATACAGGGATTCCGAGCGCCGCGGAATGAACGGTATTTTGTGGGGGCTGCTTGTTTTTATCGGGAATATCATTGGATTGTTGATTTATCTCATTATCCGCTCAGATAACCTTCCTTCAACGAGTGCGCCGCCAGCCATACATGCTAAGTGTCCCGAATGCACCACTCCTGTATCTCAGAAATATGCTTTCTGTCCCCACTGTGGCGCCAGCATGGCGGGACCGGTTTGTCCGGAATGCAAGAAGAATGTCGAGAAAGATTGGAAGGCATGTCCTCACTGCGGAAAAAATCTCAAATAGTCTGAATTATTTAGGAAAACTGCCGGCACGGATCATTGCTGGAAATGAAATGACGAAGCAATCTCATAAAGAGATCGCTTCGCTGCACTCGCGATGACAAGGTGCGTTGTCATGACGATGGAACTTTTTTAGTTATCTATCCGTCCTTCTAAATGACTGGATCAATTGATATGACACAAGGAAAGAAGGGAGTGATTTATGATTAAAAACTATTTTAAAGCTGCATTAAGAAATATTCTGAAAAGAAAGAGTTTTTCCGTAATCAATATCGTTGGATTGGCCATCGGGATGTCGGTCAGCATCCTCATGCTGCTTTTTGTATTGAACGAGGTTACCTATGACCGGTTTAATGACAACAGTGAGAATATCTACCGCATTGCGTTAAATATAGACGCACAGGGCCGCATCTTGAATATTCCCTCCATTCCCGCTCCGATGGGCCCGGCGCTTGTGGACAATTTTCCAGAGGTAACACAAGTAGGTCGCCTGCGGACAAGGGGCGAAGTCCTCATTTCTTTTGAAGAAAAATTGATTGAGGAAACCCGTATCGTTTATGCTGATTCCGGAATATTTGATATTTTTACGATAGATATTGTTCGAGGGAATCCTGCGTCCTTTTTGGAAGCTCCTTTTAATCTGGTCATTACAGAAGAGATGGCAGAGAAATACTTCGGCCAAGAAGATCCTATAAATAAGACCCTTAAATTTGATAATGAGAATGTCTTTACCGTCGCCGGAGTTGTTAAAAAAATGCCGGAGAACTCCCATTTCAAATTCAACATGCTGATCTCATTATCCACGCTCAACAGAACCGGAGATCCTCTGGACAGCTGGATGGGTTTTAATTTCACTACATATTTTAAACTCCAGCAAAACGCTTCTACAGAAGGATTGAGTGAGAAATTCCTCACTCTACTTATGGACAATACTCCTGAACAGGTTAAACAGCTTGATATTAAGATGGATCTCTATCTGCAGCCGCTGACAAGCATTCACCTTCATTCTCATACGGAAGGGGAGCTTGAGCCGGGCGGCAACGTCGCTTACATCTGGATTATGACCACCATCGCTCTTTTTATCCTTCTCATAGCCTGCATCAATTTTATGAATCTGTCCACAGCCCAGTCTGTGCACAGAGCTAAAGAGGTGGGGATGCGAAAGGTTCTTGGGGCGCAGCGGGGAAAACTAATCTTCCAGTTTTTGGGAGAAACCATGCTGCTCAGTTTTTTGAGTTTTGTTCTGTCCATGTTTCTGATTCAAATCCTTCTCCCTGCGTTTAACCAGTTATCCCAAAAAGAACTTGCATTTAATCCTTTTCAGAGTTGGACGGTGACCCTGGGTTTTATCGGAATCACCTTAATGGTAGGATTGATTTCGGGAACTTATCCCGCGTTTTTTCTGTCGGCGTATTCCCCGCTCGATGTCTTCCGCAGTCAACATAAAGCGGGACAGGGGCACAGGTTTTTCCGGAATGGGTTGGTGACGTTCCAGTATGTGATATCCATCGCTCTTATCTGCTGTACATTTATTGTTTTTTTTCAAATGCGTTTTGTAAAAAAATATAATCTGGGATTCGACAAAGATCAGGTTATGGTCATCCCTTATCGCGGCCAGCTGGAAAATCAGCGTGAAGTGTTTAAATCAAGGATTCTTGAGATTCCTGGTGTTTTGAAAGCCTCCCACTCACAATCGGTACCGGGGATCGGGCGCAGTGAAACCTTTTTTGCATTTGAGGGTTTCAATCAGGGAAAACCCAAAGTCTATCCTTTTACTGAAGCCGATGAAGATTATTTGGAGACCTTGGGAATGGAGCTTTCTGCGGGAAGATTTTTTTCCAGAGATTTCCCTGGAGACAACAAAACCGTGGTTCTCAATGAATCTCTCGTTAATGAAGTCGGATGGGATAATCCGCTGGGAAAAATAGTAAGAATGACTGATGTGATTGAACGAGAATTTGTGGAGGTTGCCTATACGGTGATCGGTGTAGTCAAGGATTTTCATCACGAATCTCTCAGGGAAAAAATTCGGGGTTTTGTGATAAAAAACTCCGTTGGCGGGAGTCGATTGTCAGCAAAGGTCAGCCCGGATAATATCTCCGGAACCATCCGCTCTATTGAAAAAATATGGAACGAGATGAACCCGGCCTATCCGTTTGAATACACTTTTCTCGATGACAGGTTTGACAATGTGTACCGCTCAGAACAGAGGATTGGCAAGATCTTTTTGGCTTTTTCTCTCATCACAATCTTTGTGGCTTGCCTTGGTCTCTTTGGTCTGGCTTCCTTTACCGCAGAGCAGCGTACCAAAGAGATCGGCATCCGGAAGGTGATGGGAGCTTCGGTTCCCAATGTAGTCCTGCTGCTTTCCCGCCAGTTTACAAAATGGGTTTTGCTGGCCAATGTGATAGCCTGGCCGGTTGCATTTTTTGCGATGCGGACGTGGCTTCAAAGCTTTGCCTACCGCATTGACATGGGAATTTGGATTTTTGCCCTGTCCGGAGTGATTGCCCTGGGAATTGCGCTTCTTTCAGTGAGCATGAGGGCCGTTAAAGCGGCAACTACAAATCCCATCCAGAGCCTCCGCTACGAATAGGAAAGAACACGCGCAAAAAATACTTAACTTGCAGTTAGGGTCTTATGAAATCATCTCCCAGGTAGTTTGTCCGAACAATTTAAGCGCCAGGTAGGCGATTCCCAAAGAGAGGACTATAGCTATTGGGATGGCATGGGGCAGTAGCGTCAGTCCATAATGAATTCCCCCTAAAGCGGCAGGGAACGTGAAGACAAGAAAACCGGTCATGCTTTTTTGACTTTCAGCCGCCGAGCTGGCCTTTTTGGAGAATGGGAGATCTTTTCTGACCAGAAAACCGATAAACAGGCTGGCAACGATCATATTCGAAAAAGCGAGAACGATATCATCTAGAACCCGTGGCCCCCATACTAAAAAGACAAAAAGAGCCAGCGGGATAAAGAAGGAAAAACCGTACTTGACGACCATGGCCTTGAGACTGCCCTTCTGGATATCTCCTGGAGAGGCGAAGGGGAATGCATGATAAATCCACGAGGCTTCGTGCTGGTCGGAAAATTTTTGCTGCGCTGAAATCTCCATTTACGGCGATATCGATAGGAGCTGCCATCCAAGCGGGAGGCAAAAGGTATGTCCACCAGCGGATCGGCAGGGTGAATCCTTCTAAGGCATCCATCTCTATAAGTCTCGGGAGAAGTTGGTAACTCCCCATGGCAAAAGCTGCCATGAGTATCTGAAAATATAGGATGATGTTTTGGAAGTTTTCTCCTGACGAGATTTTCATGAGCAGGAGATAAAAAACATTGGCCAAAAAAACGACAAATAGAACGGCGAAAAATAATGTGAAAATGAAGACAACAGTGAAAATTGGCCCGAATTTAATGGTTCCGATGATAATTGAAGCAGCGGTCAAGGCAAGGGTGATCATCAGGATATAGATAACGATATGAGTGATTCGGGCTGTTGCCATAGTGCGGCTGTCTATGGGACGCGGCATGAGTATAGCATTATCCGTGGTGTCGAGGAGGACAGAAGTAAAATCGGATATCAGGGCCACCGCCGTCATGACCATAACCATAGAAAAGACCAAAACCATGGAGGTAAAAACCGATTGAATTCCCAAGAGAATGAGACCGAGAAAAACTCCCATCACTGCATAAATGAATGTCACGCGTAACATGGAATTGGACATCTCTTTTTTGGCCTTCCTCTGAACCATAGATTTTTCCTGGCGGTTGTCTACTGTGAGTTTAACCCAGAGAAGAATCCTGAATTTTTCATAGTCCACTCCCAGACTGCGGAAGAACCATTTAAAGAGATCAAGGACCTTGAGGATTAAGTCGGTCATTTTTCTGTCTCACTGTGGAAGGATGAGATGAATTCTCTGGCTTTTTCTGCATGTCCCGAGCTGCCGGTCAATTGGGAGAAAATCCCTTCTAAAGATTTCCCCTTGTTCATTTCCTGGAGTTCATCAAACGAGCCGTTGGCGATAATAGTGCCCTTGTCGATTATGATGATCCGGTGGCATATGCGCTCAACCACATCCATAACATGGGAGCAGTAGAAGATCGTTTTCCCCTCTGCTGCCAGTTGAGAAAGGATCTCCTTGATTATCATCGAGGTATTGGCGTCAAGGCCGGCCAGGGGTTCATCCAAAAAGAGGATATCAGGATCATGGATCATACCGGCAGTGACCAGGACTTTTTGCTTCATCCCTTTTGAAAAGGAGTTCATCCTCACATTTAAATGGTCTTTTAATCCGAAAAGTTTAAGCATCTTTTTCGTCCGTGTAAGAATCGTTTCTTTAGAGATCCCGTAGATCTGGCCCACAAACTTGAGATATTCCAAAGGTGTCAGAGTGTCATACAGGGTTGCTGTTTCAGGAACATATCCAATACGTTTTTTCACTTCCAATGGATTTTCTGATACATCGTTGCCAAAGACGGTCACTTGACCTTCGAAATCAGGCAGCATGCCTATCAGGATTTTTACAGTGGTTGTCTTGCCGGCTCCGTTCGGTCCGATGTACCCGATGATCTGTCCGGGGTAGATATCGACATCAATGCCGCAGAGTACATAATTATTCCCATCATAGCTTTTTTTAAGGTCTTGGATTCTGATTATAGGCTGGTTTGTATTCATGATTCTGTTCTTCGTTCCTCTCGATTGATACTCATTATACTCCACATCAATCCAATTTCAATTCCAAGGAAGGCCTGGCCCCAATTCTTCCTTTCCTTGCCACAGGAACTTTTTCCTGTTAATTTAGTATATATATAATAACAACATGAAACCTCAATTGATGTTTATTGCTGCATGGTTGGTTCCTGGTTCGGGACATTATATGCAGGGAAAGAGGGTCAAAGGCCTAGTGTTTTTTTTCGGGATTCTGGCCCTTTTTGTCTTAGGTTTGATCATGTCCGGCGGCGTGACCGATCTCTATGACTCCAAACCTCTGACTGTTCTGGGATTCTTGGGAAGCATTGGAAGTGGGAGTTTATATTTTCTTACTAAAATTGCAGGTTTGGGTGCAGGGGATATTGCGGCCCATTCCTATTTTTATGGAACGACCTATATTGCAGTAGCCGGTTTTCTCAATCTTTCCATCGCTCTTAAGGCTTATGGGATAGCCAAGGAAAAGAAGGATGTTTAAAAGCCATCTGATTTCACTTCTTCTGTTTTCCGGGCTCGTCTCTGTTTTAATGGCGTTTATCAAGTTTGATGAAAAAAATGCCATCATTCGTTATGCCGTAAAATATTTTATCTATATGGTTGGAGGAGTGATCCTCTTTAGTTGGATCATGAGATTTTTATAGGGAATAGAGCTGACCTGTGCTTATTTAAGTAAAATGACTAAAAGATCAAGAAAAAAGGCAGAACAAAAAAAAGAAGGCGTCCTCAGAGAAAATATTGAGATGATTCTTGAGGTTCTTGTCCTTGTTTTTTTTATAAACGCATTTTTGCTCCAATCTTTTGGTATTCCAACTCCCTCTATGGAAGATAATATGCTGGTTGGAGACCATCTTCTTGTGGATAAAGTGGCCTATTCCCAAGCGCTGAGCAAAGTTGACGGATTTGTTTTTC
>CAZEWV010000033.1:0-13360 GCA_964516025.1 uncultured Eubacteriales bacterium | reverse complement strand
ATCTTTTCCGAACTCACACTTTTAATAATCGGCATAGGCATTTCATCGGCATGAAGCAGACAGAACGCCATGTTCCGGTGCAGCATTTCTTCCAGAAGCCAAAATGGAGGACTCCGTGAGAACAATTTTGAACTATCCCGGTCAATTATGACTTTGCCGAGCTGGGGATGATCGATCTCGTGCATGACAATGGACTTGTTGTCTAAATCGATGTATCGATCGAAAAACTCTCTTTCTTCCTGTGTGATCTGCCCATCCCCATCAAGGTCAGACCGTGATGTCCACAATTCATTGGAAAACGAGTAAATCCCCAACATGTCAAGGGTATAATCGATAAATCCTCCCCAAACGGTGTACAGATCCTTCCAGATGATTATATAGTCGTAACCTTCTAATATCTTCTCACCTTTCTGCCCGATGTCATCCATCACAGCAAGATCTCCCGGCATCATTTCTCCGTGCAGGGCCGTTCCAGGATTTCGCAGAATCATTCCGCCCGTATTGTGGAATGCCTGAACTCCAGCGATGTTCGGGTGGGAATAGAAGAAATCTCTGGTCGCCTTGGATTCCGGCCAGAAAAAAGGATAATTTCCGGCTCCGCCCTGGATGTAACTCGGCTGCCAGTAAGACGGCCAATCCCGGTTGGCATCATACCCACCGACACCGTCTTCGTTGTAGCGGCCGTCGCCGTCGTTATCAATCCCTTCACTTCCGACACTTAAATAGTCACCCTTTTCGTCTTCTTTGTAAGGGATGTTTGTCTGGATCGGGACCATACCGTCACCTTTATCGCTCAGACGGTGGGTCCCCTTTCCAAGTTCGACTTTTATAAACATCGTGCCGGTTTCTCCGTCACCGTCCAGATCTTCAGGGCCGTCCTCATCATAGAGGCCGTCATTGTCGCTGTCCATGGGGACATTCCCGGACCGCGCCGCACCATCCAAATGCAGCCATGAGTCTCGACCGTCGGGATTGATTGAGGGGAAGATGTAAAACACCCGCTCATCAACAAGACTCCGGATGTAGTCGTTGTATTTATAGTTTTCCATCAAATACCAGATAGTGTAGAGTCCGATCTCACCGCCTTGGACTTCCAGGCTGTGGATATTGGCATCCATATAAAAGGCGCATTTACCCATCTCATCGCCCGTATCAGGGTTGTTTATCGTCATATACCAGAGTTCACGCCCCTCAAAACTCTTTCCGATAGACTGCAGTTTTAAAAACTTGGGGTACGCCTTTTCCAGCTTGCGCATGGCCGCTTCCATCTCTTTCCAGTCATAGTAGTGGTTAAAACTCAGTTCCACTTTGCGGGTGTTCCATTTGCGGGGGAAAAACTCCTGAGCCGAAGCGAGAGCCGAACCGGCTAATATCACAAAAACCACCGACAAGATCAAAATCTGTTTTATTTTTCTATTGTTTATCATTGTTTTTTCCTCCTCTCTTATTTAAGGACAACTTTTTTCTTTGTTGTCCCGCCGCCGTTTCTGGCCCACAATGTAATATCGATTTGTTTTCCAGGAGGTGAAATGATTGTCCACGTGTATTCTTGTTCGGCTCCGGAAGCAAGCGTGGATATATCTACACGTTTGTTCCCGCCAAAAAGTTTCATGTCTTTATCATTTTCAAATTTTAATCTCAGCATCATCGCGGTGATATTCCTTGTCCGTGCTCCCATCGCTGTGACATATGGAAATTCTCCCTGGTTGTGAACCTTGATCTTGAGACGGAAAAGATTGGAAGACAGTTTTTCGACTTCAGGCTCATCCATCGTAATCTCGGCGAATTGGGAAGCAAGATAGACGGCAAATTCCGCATGGCTTTTACTCAAATCCGATATCATATCAGCCGGAGGATTGACACGCACGTAGGGCACAAAACCACCGACTTCAACTTCACCCAACTGCTCATGGTCGACTTTTGTCCAGTTGACAAATCCCTTGCCGTCGTTTTTATCGTCTATCCATTTCAGCCATTTTTCGTCGTTGCCGGTGGAGGATGCTGCCGCTGATCCGGCTCCTCCCCCTCGTGCAGATGAAAACCGCTGCATCATCGCACTTCTATCCATGGTCTGCGTTTGTCCGCTCTGACCTCCTTGGCTAGTCCTCTGTTTCTTTTTGGCTGCCGGTCTAGCTGGGGCATCCTCTCTCAGTGACCAGAGGTTAGCGGAAAAGGATGGCACTCCGGTCTGAAAATAGGCATATTCCAGGAAAGAACCAAAAGGCTTTTCAGAGACAGCACTGTTTATTTTTGTGATGCTTTTGTATTTATCACTTACGGCTTTAAAGAGAGATGCATCCCGGGCCTCTGTCTTTTTGGGTTGTGGATCGGTGGGCTTGGGCTGAGGAGTTGTGGACCTTTGTCCACGTCCGCCCCGCATAAACATCCTCATCCCTCCCCCTGCCGGAGCTCGGACCGCTTGTGCAGGCTGCGGAAAGGTTGGGATTCCACTCTCGATTCCGGTTCCTGCAGCGAGGTTGTCGAACTTGGAAAACATCAGGACGGCACATATATTTCTGTGGGGTTGCCCCTTAAAAGTTGGATCATACTTGGCCATGAAATCGATGAGTGCCATGGTTTCCTCTTCAGAAACAGCATAAACTTCCCATCCCTTGGGCTTGTATCCGAAATTGTGGGGAAAATTTCTGTTGATATTAAATCCACCCGGCCCATCCTCGTTGTACTGACCGTCACCGTCGTCATCAAGCCCTTCCGTATAAATTTTATACAGCTTATCGAAAGGTGTATCCGATTCTTTTTTCTTCATGAGGCGCGGATCCTTCTCATCGATAATCCAGCCGCCTTCTCTATCCTTAACACGCATCTGGGTGATGAGACCGTCACCGTTGAGATCATCGGGCCCATCCTCATCAATAATCCAGTCATAGTCCTCGTCACGGGGTTTAAAGTTACCCGAATGCTCAATTTTAAGTGTGTTAAAAAAGGCTTCGGCTCCATCCGGATTCATGCGGGGAGCGATGTAAAAAGTGCGCTTGTCGAGAATTTCCGTGACCTTTTCTTCGCTACCGTATCCATTAATCAGATACTCGGCCATACCCATGGCCACTTCACTGCCCACAACATGATCGCCTTCAAGGTTGCCTACGATGAGCAGCGCCTGTTTTTCCTCGGGTGATCCACCCTGCGTGCCGGAAACCTGAATCATCCAGAGATCGCGGCCCTGCAGTGATTTCCCGATGGACTGAAGCTTGGCGATCTTGGTATTTTTTCCAACAATGTTTTTTAGGGCCTGTGTCAGTGCTTGGTAGTTGTGATACCCGTCCGACGCATCGTCTGCAGCTTTGAGCGGAAAACCCGCCAACAAGACAAGCAGTAAAACTGATAAGACTCCTCTAAAAAGATACTTCATTCAAACCTCCTTTCTCTAAAATTATCTATATTAAAGAGCACTTTAGGCTCTTATAACGGAATGAAAAAAATCCGAACAAAATTTCTGGAATATGGGGAAAAAAGAATTGAAGAAGCTCATATTTATTAAAAACAAAACTTTATATGAAAATCATATCTATTTCAATACACTATTTTGACTCGAAAAAGAGGAAAAACTTCCCTTTTTTTTCTTTTTAAAAAAAAACAGTCTTTTCCCTAAATTATTATCTCGAGGAATCAGATTTATCTTTCCAGGTTGAAAACTTCCCGTTTTCATAGATGAGTGCACCGACAAATCCACCACGTTTCAGATAAAAATCAGAAATTCCCGTATCGACAGCCCAAATTTTTCCGCCAAATAATTTCATCTCCTCTGCTCCAAAAACGAAGAGAGGGGAATGTCCAATAACCATGTGATTAGCATTGAGCTTATTCAGAATACGATCAACATCATCCATGTAATCTTTTGGTGTGTTCTGGACAAAATCCCGAAACCAGAGCGGACCGCTTGGATGGTTAAAAAACTTCATTTCATACACAAGGATTCTTGGCATTCTCTCGGTCATAACAGCTGTCCTAACTGCATCCAGTTCCAATCGATAGGTTCTGTTAATATTTTCAAGCTTCATCTCCGAGTACGACTCCGCAATTCCCGCATGGACAAATATAATATCATTGATTTTCACGACCACATTATGATTTAAGATCCATCGTCCATATGTTTCATTCAATTCTTTATAATAACTTCTCCGTCCCACATGTGTTTTGTGATTCTTGCCTCTCTCGATAACTTGTCTCAAGTATTGTGTAAACTCGAACTCCGAGGAAAGACTTCCTCCTGACTTTGAGCTTTCCAAACGTTCAAAAATTCGCCTCTCCCTTTTTAAATATTTTTCAGAAACAAAAGAAATAAACTGTGGAACGGTGATATATTCATCGATATCAAAAGCCGTATCCGCAAGGTTCATTTCTTCATGATTCCCTATCAAAGCATGGACAAACCCGCCCGCACTTTTGGCACTTTCTTCCAGTCTTATCAGAAGATCAAAAATGTCTCTTGCTCTGTCTCCGCGATCCAGGATATCACCCATCTGGACAAGATGCGTTTTCCCCCCTTTCCACTGCAGCAAATCGTCAACTAAACCTGTATGCTTTAGAATCTTTACAAAATTATCATAAGCTCCATGCAGATCCCCAACGACAACAATTCTATCGACATCCGTCCAGACACACTGGATTTTTACCTTAGAGTAATCTTGTGCATAAAGAACATTTGCACTCGCACTATAGAGAAAAAGAAAAATAGAGATGAACAGTAAATAAACAAGAGCTAATCTCGAGCGGTTTTTTCCAGCCGGTCTATTTAATTTCATGAAATGCCTGGGGATTCACAGGGACAAAATCCTTATTGATAAAGAATGGAAAAATCCTTTATAGGGCTATCGATGGCTACTTGTGAAGAGGGATTTCGTTTGGCTTCCCATCTTCTTGAGTTTTCGCGGCCTTCTGTCTTTACCGTTCCCGCTATAGAGTGGCCTAACACACGGCCTTGAAAGATCAACTTCTCTCGGCCTCTTCCTTGCTTCCTCTCCATCGTAAACGCCAGCGTATTCCCGATTATTTTTCCTCCAATAACAGAAATGGGCCTTAACTCCCTGTTTTCGAAGGCTTCTCCATCCACATACTGAAAAGATTGTTCGAGGTTCAAGGTAAACTCTTTGTTTCCAGAATCGGCCGGCATGAACCATGTCCAGGTGCCTGAGACATTCGCCGGAATAATCCAAAGATAAACGGAGTGGATTTCCCAATCGTCTTCTATAAAAGCTTCCTCATCGGCTTTCCATTTTCCCATGTTAAAATCATGAGAGACAATTCGGGTTCCCGGTTCCATTTCCTGCAGTAGTTTTGGGCGAAGCCTGAGGTTGATCTCCGTGAGAAGATAGAGGGTTACAACAGTGGCCTTGCTGAAATCGGTTTCAAAAAGATCGGCCTGAAAAAACTCAACTTGGTCCTTGACTCCCGCGGTGTTTACATTTTCACGGCATTCTTCAATGCGCTGAGGATCGATATCAATCCCAATTCCGCGGCAACCGTAATTTTTAGCCGCTGTGATGACAATCCGCCCATCGCCGCAGCCAAGATCGTAGAGTACATCATCTTTGCTCACTTCGGCCATGTTCAACATGGCTTTGACAACCTCTTCGGGAGTCGGCACAAAAGGCACATCCAAGATTCTCTCCTGAAAGACAGCCGGGCTTAGGAGAGTAAGAAATAATGTTGAAAATATTCCAATCAGTGAAAGTTTCAACCATTTTTTTCTTCTATCCATTTTTATCTCCTCTTCGAAGGCGAATCAAAGTTGAAATTTTAGCAGTTTTTCTCAGCAATTCCCACTAAGGCTTGCTTTAAATCAGATTTCCATGATAAGTGTAAAGGATCGAGCTGATTGAAAGGAGGAGGGTCCTATGAGAAAAACCAACCTTTTTATTTTAGGATCGATAGTTCTCCTGTATCTGTGCTGCTCACTTGGTCCAAAAAAACCTCTTTCTGTCACTGAACTGGGCAGTGAGTACATCTTTAACTGGAAGAAGTTTTACCCCTCAAGAGCCCTTTCTCGTGGTTTCCTGAACTCCATAGTCTATTTTGAAGATTACTCCTTGGAGGGGATTCTGGGCTGGGTGGATTACAATAAAAAGACTCTGGAAATAATCGAAAACCATTTACCTGAAATGCAGTCCGCTGACAGAATCGATGCTCGTCTGCTGAGAACCCAAATCATTTCCGAACTCGAAAAATGGGAAGTGGAAGCCCCACATAAAAATTCGCTCGCTTTCTATGCCTCTCCCATCTCAAGGGCAGTCTCACGCATCCTGAATGCCGAAGGGCTTCAAAATGAAGAAAAACTGCGGATCATCCGAGATCGATTGCCCGACATAAAAACAATCTGCGGCACGGCTTTACTGGAACTTGAAGATGGAAGCCCCAACAGGACAAAACGCGGTCTGGAAACACTCGAAAGAGCCGCCGAATTTTATGAAGAGACACTGCCGAAAAGAATAATAGCATGGATAAGTCCCGATATGTTTGAAGATTTTGCCAGAGAGTGCCGAGATGTGGCCGTTCAAATCCGCACCCTTGTTGAGCACGTCCAAAACACTATTATACCCAACCTCACATTATCAGACAGCCAAATTCTCGGAAGGGAAAAGTACGCCCGGCAGTTAGAGATTTATACGGACAGCCCCCTCACTCCCGAAAAGCTTGAACAAATGGCATTAGATGAAATTCAGGAAGTCAGACAAGAAATAGCCATGGCATCAGAAGCCTATCTGCGGGAGGCTTATCCCAACGAAAAAATTCCGGAGACCTACGATGAGCTGGTTAGTAAAGCCCTTCGCGACATGGAAGCCAACCATCCTTCCGGCAACAAAGAATACCTTAAACTGCTGCGGGGTTTTGCTAAAGAGGCCGAAGAGTTTGTCCGGGAAAAAAAGATCGCTACCCTGCCCGAACATCAAACCCTGAGCATAGAGATAGCTCCGGAGAGTTCAGGCGCTTCGGCACGCATCGGCTACGTGTCTCCCCCACCGCCCTTTTTTCCCAATCCCTGGACAACCTGGTACCTTGCCACCATCCCTGATTCCTTTCCGGAGGATGAAAGAGAAGATTTCTGGCGGTCATTTAATAACCATTTTAAGAAATTTATCGTCATCCATGAATTGTTCCCAGGCCACTACATTCAAAGGAAGCTCACTCGTGAAAATTCACATCCTGTCCGCATCCTTTTTTCGTACAGGCCCTATTCCGAGGGTTGGGCCACGCTGTGTGAACGAGTCGCTCTCGAAGCGGGATGGGATGACTTCAATAAATTGACCAAACTGGCCCAACTGCGCAAAAAACTGGAAAACGCCAACCGGACCTACACGAGCATCCAGGCCCACTGCAACGGATGGGACGAAGAACAGGTGCTTGAGTTTTCGATCCAGACTTCCCTTCTTGCCCCCCAATTCGCAAAAAGCCTCTGGGGACGACTGATGAGATCACCCATACAAATCACATCCTATTTCCTGGGATATCACATGTTTGATGAAGTCTATGAGGTCGAAATGGAAAGGCGTGGGGAGGATTTTCAAATTCTGGATTTTATGGACACAATCCTACATACAGGACCTATCCCCATCGATGAATTTCCAGAGGTCTTTAAAGACAATTTTCCGCTCAAATGAACATTCTCAGAAAAATCACCGAAAGAGTGATTTTTTTTCCTGTTTATGGTCCTGGTGGCCGTGGTGTTCTA
Source organism: uncultured Eubacteriales bacterium (assembly GCA_964516025.1). Taxonomy (GTDB): domain Bacteria; phylum Acidobacteriota; class Aminicenantia; order Aminicenantales; family Aminicenantaceae; genus JAUWVG01. The sequence continues at coordinate 5,673 of CAZEWV010000033.1, read as the reverse complement.
TCAGGTCATAGCCAGATATGCATTTAACCATCCCCCATCCTGGACAGAAGAGTTGGCCAGATACTGCCAGGTCTGGATCATTCTGCTGACATCCTCTATTTGTATCCGCAAGGGCAGCCATCTGACAGTTGACTACCTCAGCCACAGATTTTCCCTAAGGATCAATTTTTTCATCAGCGTTTTCAATCACCTGCTCATTGTTCTCTATGTCTGTGCAGTCTTGGTCTTTGGCTGGAAACTGATGATTGTGGGACGTTACCAGATCTCTCCGGCTCTTCAGATAAACATGCTGTTTGTGTACATCATCTTCCCCCTCAGTGGACTTCTTATGCTTCTCGAAGCCGTCATAAAGACAGTGGAATCATTCACAAAAAAGCCCAAAGATTTAGCGGCAGAAAACCAATAGAATGCTTGTCCTTTTTATATCGATCGCTATTTTTTTTATGATCGGCATGCCGATTGCCTTCGCTCTCGGGCTTGGTTCACTGTTCACCCTTCTGATCGATCCCACCCTTCCACTGGTGTTGGTCCCCCAGCGCATGTTTACGGCCCTGGATTCGTGGCCGATTCTGGCCATCCCCCTCTTTATGCTGGCAGGGACACTCATGGACAAAGGAGGGATTTCAAAAAGAATCGTGGAATTTTCGAGTGCCTGTTTCGGATTTGTGAAAGGCAGTCTGGGTATGATCGTTGTTTTGGCGTCCATGATCTTTGCGGGGGTATCCGGATCGTCCACAGCCGATACCGCCGCTGTCGGTTCCATCCTTCTTCCGGCGATGAAGAAAAAAGGGTATGACATGAATTTTGCCACTGCACTCCAGGCTGCAGCGGGTGCGATCGGCCCGATTTTACCCCCCAGCATCCTGATGATTCTCATCGGGTATGTCACGGACACGTCCGTCGCCAGCCTCTTTCTAGCCGGGATCATCCCAGGGATTCTGATCGGTCTGGGCCTGATGACGGTATCCTTCTTTCATGCCCTCAAGGGAGGCAGCGCTTATTTGTCTACAACACAGTTCAGTCTCCGGGAAATCCTCAGAACCGGCAAGAAAGCCTTACCCGGTCTTGGCCTTCCTTTTATCATCGTCTTCGGGATTCTTGGGGGAATCTTTACAGCAACGGAAGCCGCCGTAGTGGCCGTTGTCTACGGAATGGCAGTAGGGATGTTTGTATATAGGGAAATCTCCTTAAAAGACCTCCCGGAAATCTTTATCAAATCCGCGGAAATCGCCTGTGTGATTTTATTTATCGCCACCACAGCTTTTCTTTTCGCCTGACTTATCACAGTGAAACAGCTCCCCTTTCACATTGGAGACTTCCTCCAGACCCATATCGGGAGTAAAGTCTTATTTCTGGTGCTTTTAAATGTTGTCCTTCTGATAATAGGCATGTTTATGGAAAGCTTTTCGGCAATTATCGTCTTTATGCCCATTCTTTTTCCGATTGCCAAAAATTTCGGCATTGATCCCGTTCACTTTGGAATCATTGCGTGTGTTAACCTGGCTATAGGCTATATCACCCCGCCCTACGGGGCCACCCTCTTTGTCTCATGCGGCATATCCGGAAAGAGCATTCGGGAGGTGACACCAAAAATCGTCCCCATCATCCTGGCCATGCTTGTCGTGCTTCTCATTGTCACCTATTTTCCAGAAGTCTTTATGTGGATTCCGGCTTTTCAGATGAAATAGCCTTGTGTGAAAAAATGAAAACAAAACTTAAAATTGCAGCCATCCTGGGACTCCTGGCCCTTGGAATCATGTGCCAAGGAACCGGAGAAAAAACTTATATAATCAAGGTCAGCCTCAGCCAAAATCAAGGAGAACCTCAGGTTAGGGCCGTACAATTGTTCAAAGAAACCGTAGAGGACAAAACTTTAGGCAGAATCAGAATCGATATCTATCCCAATAACATGCTTGGAAACCAGCGGGATATTGTCGAAGGCATCCAGCTGGGGACTGTGGAGATGAGCAATATCGCCAGTGTTTTGGCCGGATTTGTGCCAGAACTCAACATTTTCGAACTTCCATTTTTGTTTGAAAATCGCAATCACTTCTATGCGGTTCTGGATTCGACAATCGGAACCAGCTTAAAACCTGCGCTTGAGCTCAGAGGATTCCACCTTCTGGGGTATTTTGATGCCGGTGTCCGCCATATCATGACCGTCGAAAAAAAAATTGAATCCATAGAGGACCTCAAGGGACTGAAAATAAGAACCATGGAAAATCCGGTTCACCTCGCAGCGTTTGAGGCCTTCGGAGCCAACCCTCTGCCCATGGCCTACGGAGAGCTGTACACTGCACTCGAACAGCATGTCGTGGACGGGGCTGAGGCCGCCAACACAAACTATTATTCCAAAAAATTCTACGAACCCGCACCCTTCTGGGCCCAGGTCAGCTGGATCCATCTAATCGAATACGTCATCTTAAGCCGGGTCTTTTATGAAAAACTCCCTTTGGACTTCCAAACAATTATCGATGAAGCCGCCTATAAGATGATTTTAAAAGAACGTCAGTGGTACCGCGAAAATGATGAATCTGTCCTGGAAAAATTAAAGGAAGAGGGCGTTCAATTCACTTCTCCTTCAAGGCAGCCGTTTGCAAAGACCTCAAGAACAGTTTATAAAGATTGGGCATCTAAAGTGGGCGGAATGGACTTGATTGAAAAAATCATTCAATTTGACTATAAATAGGAACTCTTTACCTTTAAATAATAAGAAGGGATAAATGGAATACCGTATTCTTGGGAAAACAGGCCTTAAAGTATCCTCTCTATGTCTGGGAACGGCCAATTTTGCCGATCCGACCTCTGAGCAGGATTCCATAGAGATCGTTCACCGTGCTATAGATGCGGGAATTAACCTCATAGATACCGCCGACTCCTATGCGGCCGGCAAAAGTGAGTCATTCATCGGCAAGGCCTTGGCAGAAAACAAAAAACGGGATGATGTTTTTCTGGCCACTAAAGTGTTCTACCCCACCGGTCCAGGCCCCGATGACAGGGACAACTCACGCGTTCACATTTTAAAGGCCTGTGAAGATTCCCTCAGGCGCCTTCAAACGGACCACATCGACATCTACCAGATCCACCGCCCCTCCACAGTCGTTCCTATTGAGGAAACACTGGGCGCCCTCACCGATCTCGTCCGCCAGGGCAAGGTGCTGCACGTGGGCTGTTCCACACATCCGGCCTGGAAGGTGATGGAAGCCCTGAAAATCAGCGAACAAAATGGATTCGTTAAGTATATTCTGGAGCAATCACCCTATAATCTTCTCGACAGGCGCATTGAAAACGAACTCGTTCCTCTCTGCAAGAAATATGGTTTGGGTATTCTGGCGTGGGCCCCCCTCGCCCAGGGGGTCCTGGCCGGCCGATACACTTCTGCCAAGGACTATCCCGAAGGGTCCCGGGCCGCACTCCGGGGCGGGATTTACTCCAAACGGATTACAGACAGAGGGATAGAGATCGGGAACCGCTTTGTCAAACTAGCCAAAGACGCGGGAATGACTCCTTCTCAACTGGCTATTCTATGGGTTAAAGACCAGGACGGCATCACGGCGCCTCTTCTCGGTCCGCGCACACTCCAACAGCTGGAGGACCTGCTGCAGGTGGCAGACAAAAATCTTGACGACACACTGAGGGAGGCCTGTGACAAACTTGTCCCCCCGGGAAGTGCAGCCGCCAATTTTTTTAATTCGGCATCCTGGATGAAAATGCGCATTCTCTAGCCATCCACCTCTCCCTTCAAAATCCAAGGAATAATTAAAGGGACATCATACTTAATTCATTGTATCTGTATCTGAGGTCAGGCCACAATACTCCACTCTAACTCACTCTTTTTATTAAAGTTATGAATATTTTCCAAAGAAAAAATAGTATTAGAGCAATACTTTTTGGGTTAAAAAGAGCATTGTAAGAACATTCATTTGAATGAGATTTTTTTTTTGAAAAAGACGTCTATTTAGATGGATGGCAATCAATGCCTAGAGCAAACAGACATTTTCTTCCTGGATTCTCTTGGCATATAACACAGAGATGTCATAAAAGAGAATTTTTGTTCAAATTTTTAAGAGATCGAAAAAGATGGCTCTACTGGTTATATCAAGCAAAAAAGAGATATGGAATTTGCGTGTTAGAATACAACTTGACTCTCAATCATATTCATCTTCTGGCTCTTAATAAAAAAAAGAAAAACATAATTCCTCAGTCCATGAATTTGGTCTCTTCAAGAACTGCACAAGAATACAACATTAGAAAAGGTAGAAATGGTGCTTTTTGGGGAGATCGTTATCACGCAACAGCTATAGAAACAGATTCACACCTGATTCAAGGTATGATTTATATTGCACTAAATATGGTTCGTGCTAACGTAGTCAGGCATCCAGCTGAATGGCCCTTTTGTGGATATCATGAGATTCAGAGTTCGCGCCAAAGATATTCAATTATTGACCATAACAAGCTTATTGAACTATTAGGTCTAAAAAATAAAGATGAGCTCAGAAAAACATATAAAAAATGGGTAAACAATGCAATTGAAAGTAAGAATCTCAGCCGTGAAAGCAAATGGACTGAAAACGTGGTTGTAGGTAGCAAAGATTTCGTTGAAAATTTTAAATCTAGGCTAGCTTAGACACAGTGGGAATATTTCATCACAAAAAATCTAGATAGAAAGAAAAGGACCTTACAGTATTAATTTTCACTCTAAAATTAATACTCTAAGCTCATTTTTTTAATACATATATAATTTATGTTACTTCTTTTCTTCTAGATAGGCCAAAATTCTTTGGCCTGACCCCAATAACAATCAAAATTCTTTGGCCTGACCCCAATAACAATAAGCAATAAGATGGATCTCTCAGATACGAATAATCCCCAACGCCGGAATGTGTTATTCAATAAGGGACAGGAGTCTTTTTTTTTTAAATTTTTGCCGTTTAGGTTTAGCCGTTTTGTCCTCAGCTTTTATTATTTTCTCGGACAAATTTGTAGGGAAATCTTTTCCAAAGAGATGTTTGAGTAAACACGCGATGGTTGGGGGCTGCTCGTGAATAAACTCCATCCCGACTTCAAATAAATCCCCATCAAAGACAGGCTTCACCCATCTCACTTTTGCCTTAATGGTGACGATCTGCTTCGATCTGGAAAGTGTCAGAGTAATCCTGAATACGGTATCAATGGGAAAGTTTATATCCGTGAGGATTTTTGCTCCTTCAATGGAAAGATCCTGTGTGAAGGCGTAGATCGCATCGTTTCTCCTTGGATCCTTATAATTTTCCCATTCGATAACAACTTTGTTTTCCTCTTCAAAACGCTTTTCCCTACGATCTTTCCAGATCCGTTTTTCTTTTCTTTTTGACATAAACGCCCACTCAGCCGCTGCAACTATAGTTATAGAATTTTTGTGTTCAGTCAATAGTCTTTTAAGGTGATTTTGGATGTGTCACTGTGAATAAGGGCGAGCATCCACGATCCCTCCATTCTTTTTTGCTCGAGACTTCCAAGAAAAATTATTGAACAGTGTTATTATTTTAGCGAAAAAACGCCTATAGAAAAAATCCGGAATAGCCCGCAGGGACTTATCCGGATAACTGTTTTCAGCAGCCAATGCCTGAGCAATTTCATCTAGCCTGGATTCCCATGGACGTTAATAATCCTAACACAGAATGGTCTTATTTT
>CAZEWV010000032.1:3754-14333 GCA_964516025.1 uncultured Eubacteriales bacterium | reverse complement strand
TGCCATGGACCTCTTTGATTTGATAAAAAAGGACAAACTTACTCCGGAGGTCAGAAAACTCATTGGGTACAAATCGGACGAGATGAAGATTGCCTCCATGGATGTTCTCTTTCAGACAGAGGGAGCGACAATGGCCCCTCAAATGGATGACTCTCTAATCGACGAGAGAGATGAAAAAGAAATCAAAGAAATCCTGCAGCTGGATTCCTACCAGGAAATCATGAAGGGATATATGGATAAGGTCATAGATACAGACGGCGAAGATTCGGAAACTGCTAAAATGGAACTGGCCAAAGGTATCAGTCTCATGGATGCGAACTCTCCCCTTGTCGAAAAGCTGGAGGACCTTATTGAGGATACTTCAACGGACGTTAGCCACAATGCGATGGAGAGTGCGGCAAAACTGAAGCTGAGAGAGTATCTTCCCCTAATTATCGAAAAACTCAAAAATCCTCTCAGTCAATCCGATGCCTCTGCGGCACTGGTTAAATACGGGACAAAGATAATCGGGACTCTTTCGGATTATTTGAGCGCCGAAGATGAGGATTTGGTTGTCAAGATTTCTGTCGTTAACATACTCGCTCAGATAGGAAATCAAGAAACTGCGGACATCCTCTCTCTTGAGTTGATGCATACAGAGGATCAACTCGAAACGGATATCATAGATGCTCTCGATAAAATCCGCTCAGAAAATGCAAACATCCGGTTTTCAAAGGACATTATTCTCCCCGAAATTCTAAAAAAGATGGAACTTCAATATAGGGCTTTTTTGGCCAGTGAAAAACCCAAAGTCCACAAAACCTCTTATGTGAATATTTTTAAACTCCTAGGGCTTCTCTATCCCAATGAAGATATTATCAAAGCCTATCAAAACATTGAATTAGGCACCAAGGATTCCATTGCCTATGCTGTAGAACTTCTCGATAACATCCTACCTACGGAACTTAAAACTCGACTCTTCCCATTAGTCGACAACATTTCTACTGAGGAACGTATCAATTTGTGCAGAGAAGTGCTGCCGATTTTTTCGTCACAAAAGAATCACAAATGAACACAGACAAGCCCTTAAATAGACTTCTGAAACGCCTCTTTGATGTCAGACCGGATGAGACAAAAACCGCCGTTCTTTTGTTCCTCTATTTTTTCCTGCTCACAGCCTCTGCCTACATCATCATTCCTGTGAAAATTTCACTCTATCTGGAACAGCTGACCTTTGAAAAACTTCCCTATGCCTATTTACTCACCGCTGTTTTGATTGGATTTGTGGTCACACTAAACGCAAAGCTTTTGCGATCTCTTAAAAGAGAAGAGTACATCACCTTTTCTCTTGTTTTCTTTATCGTAAGTCTCCTCATTTTTTGGTTTCTCTTTAAAACCAAAGGGGGATGGCTGTCCATGATATTTTGGTTCTGGGAGGATATTTTTCTGGCAATGTCTGTCACCCAGTTCTGGATTCTCGTTAATGATTTCTATGATCCTCGTCAGACAAAACGCCTCGTGGGATTTCTGGTAAGCGGTGGACTACTTGGTGGAGTTGCCGGTTCTCTTATCGCATCTATTTTGGCTAATATTCTTGGAACGGAGAATCTCCTTCTGGTCTGCCCGGTTTTGCTTGTTGGCAGTTTGCTGATCGTGAGAATTCTTCACAGACAACCCGGGAAGGACAAAAAAACAGAATCTCGAGCAAAAGAGAAAAAGAAGAGACCCCCAACAGGATTTGTTGAAAACCTGCAAATGTTCAAGAATAACCGGCATCTGCTTCTCCTCTGTGGGGTCGTCGGCTTGAGTATCATTGTCTCCACCATGATCGATTTTCAATTCAACTCCGTTGTGGATAGCACATTTCAAGAACAGGATGCAAGAACCGCATTCCTTGGCACTTTCTTTACATTACTTCTGATATTTTCTTACCTCCTTCATGTCTTTACAACCAATCGCATCCTAAAAAACTTTGGACTTCGAACAGCCCTGTTGATTGCTCCTTTCTTTCTGATCCTCGGATCTGTGGCCATATTTGCACTTCCCGTTTTTGTTCACCTCTCCTGGGCCGTTTATATTAAAGGCGCAGATAGAAGCCTGGCCCATTCACTCAATCAATCGGTTCGAGAACTTCTATACATCCCGATTCCTCCTGAAATTAAGTACAAATCCAAAGTTTTTATAGATATGTTCGTCAGCAAATTTGCCAAAGGCATCGGCGCGGTATTTTTGCTCATCGTCCTCACCTTATTTCATTTTACTTTTATTCAGGTCAGTTATCTCACTCTCGTTTTTATTGCTGCTTGGATCGGCTGTAATCTTTTGATCACGAAAGAATATGTCAATATCGTCAAGAAAAATCTGAAGATTAAATGGAATGAAGCCGACGAATTTCTGAAGGATAAGGTGGATATCGATACGACAAAACTCATTTTTGATACCATCGAAAGCAAAAACCGGAGTTCAGTGCTGTACGCCATGAACCTCTTTGACCTGATCAAAAGGGACAAAATGAGCACGGGAATGAAAAAAATTATATCTAATAAGTCAAGCGAAATTCAAGCTTCTTCCATGGATTCACTCCTCAATATGGAAGGGGGGATCCTCTTTCCAGAGTTGGATGATTCTCTTAATGACGAGAACATCGATACTCAGATCAAAGAGATTATGGAACAGGATGTTTACCAGGAACTGATGAAGGATCATTTTGAGAAAGTGCTCAAAAAAACATCACAATCAGGAGAGGTGGACAAGATGGAGGCCGCAAAAGCATTGGGTTTAATGCCTTCGGACTCTACACTCACAGAAAATCTGAGACATTTGTTAAAGGATAAATCCCCGGATGTGCTTCACTATGCTCTTGAAAGTGCCGGAAAAATTAAAAATCGAAAATTTGTTCCTCTTGTTATCCAGCAGCTCATCAATCCCAGAACACATAGAATTGCGAGCCAGGCACTAATCAATTATGGCTCAGCAATTACAGGCACGCTTAAAGATTATTTGAGTGACCCAGATAAAGACGTGGGCCTTAGAAAAAAAATTCCGGACATCCTTGCAAGAATCGGCTCTCAAAAAGCAGCGGATTCTCTAGCCATGGAATTCAAAAAGAAACATAGAGAAGTGAGCCATGAGGTCACTGAAGCTTTGTTAATACTCAGATCAAATAATCCTAAAATCCATATTCAGGAGGAGATCATTCTCCCTGAAATTATTCAGGTCATCCGGCAAAGTTATTTTCTTCTCTTTGAAATAAATGAGGCCCTATCGAAAGGAAAAGAAAAAAACCTTTTGGCGAATTTGGAAAGCAACCTGGCCAACTCCATCAAACATATTTTTAATCTCTTGAGCCTTGTTTATCCAAGGGAAGATATCATCAAGGCCTATCAGAATATCACCACTGGTGAAAAAAGGGCCATCGATTACTCCCTTGAACTTCTCGACAATATTCTGAAAAAAGACACTCGAGATCTCCTTCTGCCTCTGATTGATGACATTTCTTTTGAAGACAAGATCGCGCAGTGCAAAAAACTGCTCAAAACAATAGAGAAGAATACTGCCTCTTGAACTTTTTCCTTTTACAGTTTAAAATTTCAAGATAACCTTTTAGGAATCGGGAAAGCTATGCCAAATTTATTTATCTATCCGAAAAAGGATGAATCATTCACTTTCCCACTCAAACAAAATAAGATATCCATCGGACGGTCAGCAGACAATGATATCGCCATTCTTGATCCCTACAGCTCAGGACATCATTCCCTTATTTACCCTAAGGACAACCATTATGTTGTTCGTGACAACAACAGCAAAAACGGAACTTTCCTCAATGGGGAAAAAATCCAAAGGGAAACAATTCTTAATAAAGGCGATGAAGTTCTCGTCGGATCCACACGTATTGTATTTGATCAAGAGATTTCAACCAATGTAGAAGTCACCGATACGCCGTCCTCCTCGGCGGCTATTAACAGCATGATTCAAATCGAAGACATCCTCAAGAAAACCGATATCAGCACAACGATCAAAGCCAAAGTTCGACCCATGGATATGGATAAGATGAGGCTTGAGCATCGGATATCCTCCGTCATTAGCGAAGTCAGCAAGGCTCTTGTCCTGCACCAACCTTTGAACGAACTCCTGGAACACATCCTGGATCTTATCGGACAGCACCTTGTCATGGATAGGGGCATTCTTATGCTCATGGAAGGGAACCCTCCTCAATTCATCCCAAGAGTTATCCGAATCAACAATCCTCGTCTGAAAAACCAGAAAATACAGGTCAGCCAGAGCATCATCAACCTGGCCGTCAACCAGAACTCATCCATACTCACCTCAGATGCCCAAGATGACACACGATTCAAAGCTGAAGCCAGTATCATAAACCTCAATATTCATTCGGCCATGTGTGTCCCCTTGTGGAACAACAAGGAGATCATTGGTGTTATCTACGCCGATAGAATATACAAGCTGGAACAATTCACAGAAGGTGATCTGAGACTCTTGACCCTCTTGGCTAACCTAGCTGCGATCAAAATTGAAAATGCTAAACTGGTTGAACAAGGGATCGAAAAAGAAAAAATGGAGAAAGAACTTTCTCTCGCTTCCCAAATCCAGAAAGATTTCCTGCCGAAGGAAAACCCTAAAAGCAAAAACTTTGAAATTGCCGGAGCTAACGTCCCATGTTATCAAGTCGGAGGAGACTATTATGATTTTATTAACATAGATCCCAACCGGATTGGAATCACAATAGCCGATGTTTCCGGAAAGGGAGTCAGCGCTTCTCTCCTTATGGCCTCACTCCGGGCAGCCCTGCAATCAGAAGTCCATTTGGATTACGACATAGAAAAAATGATGAAAAAACTGAACGATTTTATCCATCGCAGCTCGAGTTCAAATAAGTTCATCACGTTTTTTTTCAGTGAGCTGAATAAAAAAACATCGGAGTTAAAATATATCAATGCCGGGCACAATCCTCCGATTATCATAGATCCGAAAGGAAATGTCCGTCGATTAGAAAGTTCTGGATTTTGTTTGGGAATGTTCCCAAATGTCGACTATAAAATGGAAAAACTGAATCTCGGTATCGGTGACACAGCTTTGCTATTCACCGATGGAATCACAGAAAGCCGGAACAAGGACAATGAAGAATTCGAGGAACAACGTATGATTAAACTGCTGAAGAAACATTCAAAAATTGGAGCTCAGGACCTCATAGAAAAAATCAATCAAGATTTGGAAGAATTTACCGCCGGAACCGAGCAAATGGATGATCAAACAATCGTTGTGATCAAAAAAGTTTGCTGACCCTTCAGAATTATACAATTTTCCTCCAGAGAATACATTTTGGAGTAGACGGATACCAATCGATATGAAAGACAAAAGAAAAATCGTGCTGGGATTATTTCTTTGGATTTTTTTTACAATTCCCTCAGCTTCTGCCCAACGGGAAGAACCATCATTTCCATTTTCATCCTTCAAGCTAGAAAATGGTCTCACAGTTATACTCTCTGTGGATGAGTCTCTACCCCTGGTTTCAGTTGTAGTAGGGTATGGAGTTGGTTCTACACATGATACGCCAGGGAAAGCCGGCATGGCCTATCTTATGGAAAATCTTATGTTTCAAGGTTCGAGAAATATCGGACCTATGCAGCATATCAATTATCTGAATAGAATTGGAGGGGAATTCAACGCAGAAACAAAGGCAGATAAAACGATTTTTTCCCAAACAATACCTTCTAACCAGCTTGCTCTCGTTTTATGGCTGGAGTCAGACCGGATGAACTCTCTGTTCATAAATGATTCCAATGTTCAACACATCAAAGACTCTCTAATTGAAGAAATTAAAATTGCGCAGGAAAATGATCCCTATCGCAAAAGTGCTCTCTATTTCGATCAATTACTTTATGACAATGATGCCTATAGCCATCCTGTCATCGGCACAGACATCAATGACATCAGAAATATTACGGTGGACGACGTTTCTAATTTCTTTTCCATGTATTACACACCCAATAATGCCGTCGTTTCCATCGTGGGAAACATCGATATAGACAAAACCACCGAACTCGTTAGGAAATATTTTGAATCTATTCCAACTGGTAAAGAAATAGAACCCTTAAATCTTGAAAAACCAGATGAACCTGCAGATATCAAAGAGATCTTTGAACATACCTTGGCTTCATCACCAGGATTCTATCTGGGTTACAGACTTTCCCTTCCCTATACAATTGATTATTATACGTTATCCATTATTGATTATCTGCTTCTTCAGGGAAAGAGTTCTCGTCTCTACAAAAGACTGCTCAGACAACGGATTGCTTTCCAACTAGAAGGAGGGATTGAAATCAGAAAAGATTTTGTTGTTTTTAAAATATTGGCCCTCACAAATGAAGAGATGATGAAAGAGAGAAGCCGAAGAACCGTTTTTTCTGAAATCAACAGGATGCGAACAAACCTTACGCAAGAGAAAGACCTCCAAAGAGCCAAAAATATGTTCAAAGCAGACTATCTCAAGAAGTTTGAAACAACACTGGGAAAGGCGGTTCATCTAGCTGAGGCCTATCTTGAGAAAGATCATTTTGATAAACTTTTTTCAGAATTAAACAAATACATGCAAGTCACTCCAGAACGGGTTTTAAGGGTCATGAACAGTTACTTCTCCAAAGGCTCTATCCTCCTCGAAATAGAAATTAAATAATGTTTTTAAAAAAGAAATATATTTCATGGACATGTTTTTTCTCTCTCTTTTGTGCGTGGTGCTTCCTCCTCACTCTTCCCCTTGCTGCACAGGAACGATTCAGAAGAGATGTACCAGATCCTGATCCTCTCCCGCTTCTCAATCTGCAGGACATCGAATCTAACACTCTCCTCAATGGATTAGGCCTCACCGTGATCCGCCAGGATAAAATCCCGTTGATACATCTTCGACTGATGATTGCAGATGGAGAAAACTCTTCTCCGGCAAATTTACCGGGGATGGCCACTTTTACAGCAAACATGCTTAATAGAGGTGCGGACTCTCTCACATCTGTTCAAATCGAGGAAACCATCGAGTCTATGGGAGGGAATTTTTCCTCAACCGTCTATCCAGATTTCACTCTTTTCTCTTTTTCATTCTTAGAGGAATACTTAGATGAAGCTTTGGAGATTTTGAGCAAGATGTTTCTTCAACCGTCATTCCTTAGACCAGAAATCGAGAATATAAAAAGAACCATGAAATATGATTTGCTTCAGAAGATGACGGACCCAGAATTCCTGGCAAAAAAAATTCTGTATCAAATATTGTTTCGAGAACATCCTTACAGGAATATCACATTCAACGATGATGTTATAAAAAACTACGATAGAGAAACCCTATTGACCTTTTTTGATACATATTACCGGCCAAATAATACTCAGATCCTTTTGATTGGAAACCTCAATCTCAGCACAGCCACTCGGAAAGTGAGCCAAAATTTCAACCAATGGCAAAAAAAAGACATAGAGAAAATAAATGTTCCTTCACCTCAACCAAATTCGGCAATAAAAATATGTTTTGTTGACCTCCCAAGAGCTAAGGATGCCACAATTTACCTGGGAAATATATTATCCACTGAAGTCCAAACTAATATGTTTCCATTTTTTGTCTTCAACCAAGTCTTGGGAGGAACCACCAACAGCCGACTTTTCATGAACCTGCGTGAATCCAAAGAATTTGCCTACTGGACGTTCAGTGAAGTTGAATTCTTCAACTTATTTGGCCTCGTCTTCATCAGGGCTAAAGTCCAGCCTGAATCGATTTATTCATCTGTAATGGAAATCGTCAAAGAGATTCAAAATGCGGCACAAAACAAAATTCCCAACAGTGAGATAGAACAGGCCAAATCTTACCTCATCGGAAATTTCCCACTTACAATAAACACCATGGATCAGTTCGCCCTGAGGATATCGGAAAAAATTGTGTTTAAGCAAGGGGATGAGCTGTGGAACAATTATTATGAAAGCTTGAGTCTTGTTAATTCTGATGATGTTTTTAAAACGGTCAACAAGACATCACTGCTCACTCCCGTTGTTGTCATTGTCGGGGACAAAGAAAAACTCATGGATCATCTCACTAGTTTTGAAGAGGTTGAATTCTATGACCGGAATGGAGTTTTGTTGTACAAAATAAAGGAGGAGGACAGCCAATGAAGCTTGTCGAGTGTGTTCCCAATTTCAGCGAAGGACGAGATCTCGAAAAAATCAAATCCATAACCAAGGAAATCGAATCAACTTCCCAGGTCACTCTCCTTGATGTCGATCCTGGTGATTCGACAAACCGCACGGTAGTCACGTTTATCGGCACTCCAGAAGGAGCCAAAGAGGCGGCTTTCAAGGCCATCAAGAAGGCTACGGAAGTTCTCGATATGAGCAAACACACCGGCGCACACAGCCGGATAGGGGCGACAGATGTCTGTCCTTTTGTCCCCGTCACCGGAGTCACAATGGAGGACTGCGTAAAAATGGCTCATGACGTTGCTGAGAGAGTCGCCCGTGAATTGAATATTCCAGTTTATCTTTATGAGGAAGCCGCTCAAAAACCCGAACGGAGAAATCTCGCAAACATCCGAATTGGAGAATATGAAGGCCTGCCAGAAAAATTTAAAGATCCGGAATGGGCTCCTGATTATGGGCAATCCGTTTTCAATCCGAAAACCGGCGCCATTGTTATAGGAGCAAGGGAATTTCTGATTGCCTACAATATAAACCTGAACACAAACGACCGGAAGCTGGCCCAACATATCGCCCTCAACCTGAGAGAAAAGGGACGGGCCAAGAGAGACGAATTCGGGAATATTGTCCGAGATCGAGAGGGAAAAGCCATTAAAGTTAGGGGGAAATTCAAGGAGGTCAAAGCCGTCGGTTGGTATATAGATGAGTACGGCATCGCACAAATCTCCATCAACTTTACTAACTATAGAATCTCACCACCTCATCTTGTTTTTGATGAAGCCATTAAAGAAGCCGAACAGATCGGTCTCCGAGTGACGGGAAGCGAACTCGTCGGCCTCATACCTAAGGAAGCCATGCTTTTGGCAGGCAGACATTATATTAACAAACAAGGTAAAAGCCCTGGAATTCCCGAAGAGGAACTTATTAAAACAGCGATACTGTCACTGGGATTGAATGACATAACCCCTTTTGATCCCAAAAAAAAAATCATTGAATACCAATTTAAAGAGGTTGAGAATTCCCTGCTTGATTTCAACCTGAGAGAGTTTGCTAATGAGTTATCCATGGATTCCCCTGCTCCCGGAGGTGGAAGTATAGCGGCTCTCTGTGGAGCGATGTCTGCCTCGCTGTCGTCCATGGTCTCAAATTTGACGGTTGGGAAAAAGGGGTATGAAGACGTTCAGGAGAGAGTCAAGGACCTGGCCGTGAAGGCTCAAGTTTTAAAGGATAACTTTCTCCGAGACATCGATTTAGATACTCTGGCATTTAATAGAGTCATGGATGCCTTAAAGATGAAGAAAAAAACAGATGAACAGAAAGAAATAAGATTGCAGACCATCGAAAATACCACCAAAGACGCCACTCTCGTTCCCTATCATGTACTGGAAAATTGTATAGAAGCCCTAATTATTGCCAAGGATGTTGCCAAACACGGAAATCAAAATTCTCTAAGCGATGCTGGAGTCGCAGCCCTGACCGCAGAAGCCGGGGCTATAGGGGCCTATTACAATGTCAAAATTAACCTTCCGGAGATTAAAGATAAGAAATTTAAAGCGGACATAGAAAAAAAGGCTTCAGCTCTTTTAAATAAAGCTAATCAATTGAGCGCTGAAATTAAAGACCTCATCTTGAGTGAGCTTAAATAAGTCCACTCGTGCTCCTCAAATGGAAAGTTTTTGATTATTGAGATAAATTCCAGTATGATAATTTTTTAAATCAGTGGAAAGGGATTGGATATGAATGAATGGATCTGTAATGGAAGAAAAATTAGGCTCATTGAGGGCAATATTGTTATGCTCAATGTGGAAGCCATTGTTAATGCCGCAAACAAATCTCTCATCCTCGGAGGGGGGGTCGCTGGAGCCATCAGAAAGTTTGGAGGACCCTCCATCCAGGAAGAATGCAATAAACTTGGCCCAATCGAAATTGGAGCAGCCGTTCTCACTGGAGGAGGAAATCTCAAAGCAAAGAATATCATCCACGCTGCCGGACCGGTTTATGGGGAAGGAGATGAGGACAATAAGCTCGCAAAAGCGACTCTCAACTCTCTTCATATCGCCAAAAAGTCAAATATAAAAAGCCTTGCCTTTCCAGCTATAAGTACAGGAATTTTTCATTTTCCTATTCGAAGATGCAGTGAAATCATGCTTAAAACCACTATGGATTTTCTCGAAAAAAACGAATGTCCCGAAGAAGTTGTTTTTTGCCTCTATGGAGAGAACTCCTATTCCCTGTTTACTGAAACCTTTGAAAAACTACAAGACAGAAAGAATCAAATGACCTCCCCTAAAAAAAAGCGATTCTAGCCTGGATTATTCAGGTCAAAATATTTTGTGTCCCTTTTTAAAAAAAATCGACAGGAAGAAGAAAAAAGCAGAAAACAGTACAATAGTACCTGAAGCGGGGAAATCTAGAT
>CAZEWV010000032.1:2362-3654 GCA_964516025.1 uncultured Eubacteriales bacterium | reverse complement strand
AAGAAGAAAAAAGCAGAAAACAGTACAATAGTACCTGAAGCGGGGAAATCTAGATAAAATGCAAAGACGAGCCCAAAGATGACGGAAAGGACCGCAACTAAAGAAGCGAAGATTATAGCCTTTTTAAAACTGGAAGCAAGTTGAAGACCAGCGGCCGAAGGAATAACCAGAAGAGCCGAGACAAGTAACAATCCCACAACTTTCATTCCCAGCACAACTGTTACAGCTGTCAGAATTGTCAATAGAGTATCCAACCTTTTAACCTTGATCCCCGCAGCTCTGGCCGACTCACGGTCGAACGTCATAAACATGAATCTGCGGTAAAAGAGAATGATGACAAAAAGTACACTTCCAGCCAAAATAATAGAAAGCCAGACTTCAGTTGAGTCGATGGCCAAGATATCACCAAATAGATAACCAAAAAGATCAACATTAAATTTATTGGAAAATGAAACAATAAGAATCCCTGTGGCAAATCCAATACTGCTCATGATTGCAATGGCGGTATCGCCGTAAACTCCGGCTTTGTCTTTGAGGTTCATTATCGCAAGGGCGGCTAATATTCCGATAACCAAGGCAGCGATAAGAGGCATCATGTCCAAAAGGAGTCCCAGGGCAACTCCTGCGAACATGATGTGGGCCAAACCATGCCCAATCATAGCATCTCTTCTAAGAATCAGAAAAACTCCAAGTAAGGCACAGGCAAGCGCAACAAACACTCCTGCAAAAAGAGCTCTCTGGAGAAAGCCATATGTCAGTAGCGCATTCATTGTTTACTATCAATGCTGATGAGAGACCACATGATGCCCCCCTGACAACATCTCCTTAAACGCCTCTGACTGGCAAAATTCAGAATGAGTACCATGGTAAACAAGACTCTGGTTCAGGCAAGCCACCTGGGATACATGTTTATTAATAATGCCGATTTCGTGCGTGACAAGAACAATTGTCATTCCTTCCTTTTTATTAAGATCATCCAACATCTTATAAAAATGCTCATGTGTTCGATTATCCACTCCGGTTGTTGGTTCATCCAAGAATAGAATTTCTGGCTTATTCACAATGGCTCTGGCAATGAAAACACGCTGCTGCTGACCACCCGAAAGTTTACCGATTCGCCAATCCTTCAAATCTTCCAGTCCCACCAACGAGAGCGCTTTCTCCAGTTGAATGGATTCACTTTTTTTTGTTGGTTTTGGATCCTTTTTTCCAGATAAAAGCCCCATCGCAACAACTTCATTGACCGAAACAGGAAAAAGAGGATCGACATGGGTTGCTTTTTGGGGAACATA
>CAZEWV010000032.1:0-2262 GCA_964516025.1 uncultured Eubacteriales bacterium | reverse complement strand
TTATTTGCAAATGAGACCAATTTTTAAATTCTCCAAATTTTTTTCCATTATATCAAAAAAACTCACTCCAGAATGAAGTTCTTCTCTACTCAAATTTGCTCCAGGATTGAGCGCCAGCGTTTGGCATCCCACTTCATCCGCAATCATTCGGGCAATTTCATTACTGAGCATGGCTTCAAAATATATTGCTTTAACTCCCTTTTCTTTTGCTATCCTTATGGTTTCGACAAGTTTCCTAGGTGAAGGCAAAGAGTTAGGACTCAAGCCATAGACAGCAACTTGATTCAAATTATATTTCTGAGCAATATATCCAAAAGCCGAATGTCCCCCCAGAATGAATGTTCGGAGAGTACAGCCGCTCAATTCCTCTTTGTACAAATTGTCTAAGTTTCTCAATTTCAAATTGATGTTTTTGGCATTGCTTCTGTATAAATCCGCATTCGAGGGATCAATCTGAGTGAGAATCGAACTTATCTGCTCTATAATCTGTATATCATAGTCAAAATCCAGCCAAATATGCGGATCTCTGGCTTCATGATCATGGGGGGAGTGATCTCCCTGAAAGTGTTCCTCTTCCTCCCATTTGAATGCCAAACTTGCTTCCAAAATGTGAAGGTTGGGATTTTTCACACTTTTTAAAATATCCTCCAGCCAAGGTTCCAAAACCGATCCTACTACAATGAAAAGATCCGCCTGAGCAATTTTTATTATGTCACTCGGTTTGGGTTTCCATGTATGGACCTCTGCCCCTGGAGGAAGAAGGATATCAACTTCTTCTCTCTCACCACAGACAGCTTGTGCAAATTCATAGAGAGGGAAAATACTGGTCAGAATATTAATTTTCTCCTGAGATTGTGCACAAAGAACAATCGAACTCGAAAGACAGAGAAGAAGGACTGTTATCAATTTCCCAGTGAATTTTTTTCTGGCCTTATTCATTGAACATCGGCTCCTTTTCCAATCGCCATTTCGTAGAAAACGGGTGACGTGAATTGACGATCCTCTGATTCTTTTTTTATCTTATTTATAAAAGCTTCTGTCTGAGTTTCTTCGACTAAAGCAATCCCGGATCCACCAAATCCTGCCCCGGTCAAACGGGCTCCCAGACAGCCTCCAAACTGCTTCCCGACCGCGTAAAGAAGGTCCAATTCCGGGCAGGAAACTTCATAATCATCACGAAGACTCAAGTGTGATTGGAAGAGAAGCTCCCCTAACTTATGGAAGTCTCCTTTTTTAAGAACACGGACGGCATCTTTAACCCTCTGATTTTCTGTTATCACATGACGGGCTCTTCTGAAAAGGATGTCTCCCATTTCGTCTTTTTTGTCCTCAAGCAAACCTTCCTCAACATCTTTAAAATTATTGATACCCGATGTTTTTAGAATTTTTAATGCTGCGGCGGATTCAAGCCGTCTTTTGTTATAGTCAGAAGCTGAAAGTTCGCGGCGGATCCGGCTGTCATACACGACAATATTAAGTCCATATTCTTCAAGCGGAAGAGGCACATGCTCATAAAACAAAGTCTCACAATCCAGAAAGAGTGCCGTATTTTTTCTTCCAAAAACAGAGATAAACTGGTCCATCAATCCGCAGTTAACACCCACAAAATCATTTTCTGCCTTCTGAGACAGTCGGGCTATCTGTTCTTTCGATAGGCATAGATGAAAGAGTTTATTGAGAGCATTTAAAACACTGACTTCCAAAGCGGCAGAAGAGCTAAGCCCTGACTCTAGAGGAATATCACCAACAATAAATGCATCCACTCCTCCAAGAGCGTGCCCCTCTTTTTCGAGCACCCAGAATATGCCCTTCACATAATTCGCCCATCTTTTTGTCAGTGAAACCTGACGGTCATGGATAAAAAAAATCTCGCTTTCTTGGAAAATTTCCGCCCACACGGAAACTTGGTTATC
This sequence comes from uncultured Eubacteriales bacterium, assembly GCA_964516025.1. Taxonomy (GTDB): domain Bacteria; phylum Acidobacteriota; class Aminicenantia; order Aminicenantales; family Aminicenantaceae; genus JAUWVG01. Next base: position 349 of record CAZEWV010000032.1, on the reverse strand, counting down.
ATTTCTCCGTTTGGCCAGAAATTGAATGTTTCTGTCTATAACGGCAGGCAGGACAAAACCAAAATTATAATCTGTGTGCTCTCCGATAATGTTAATACGTCCTGGCGCCGAAGAGATAACATCCGGTTTTTTGTTATAGAGCTCAAGAAAACGCTTACGGGCATTTAAGAATGAGTTCTTCATCATCACGAGTATACAAATTTTAAACGAAGATCATCTAAAAGGCAATTTACTTTGCATAGGTGTAAGCATTTCCATATCCGTGATTCCAATAACGAGTTCTCCGTGAACTCGCAAGTCGATGAGAAACCACGTTGCGTTTTCCCCAGCGAGTAAAACTCACTCGATC
>CAZEWV010000031.1:0-14400 GCA_964516025.1 uncultured Eubacteriales bacterium | reverse complement strand
GATATATCACCCAGCTCCAAACGGATATGGAACGTCATTCCTCGAGTGATATTCGAAGGACCTGCACCCACAAACGCCATATCGACTTCAAACCTGCCGTCCATGACCTCGGGATAAATTTTGTCAACAATAAGCTCGTATGTCTGATCCGCAAGAACAAAAGTTCCATTTCTATTAAGTTCTAATCGAGGCAAATAGTGCTCATCGACTCCCAAGACAACTTTAAAACCTCTTAAAACATCAATTTGGCCAAAAGGAGTTCCCGGGTTTTTCTGCTCACCGATTTCGGCCTGTAAAGATGTTAAATGGCCTGAAACGGGCGCCCGGACGGTTAAATTATTCTGTTTCTCTTTAACAACTTCCAAGTTGTCCGTCATACGTTGGAGGGACGCCTCGAGAGCAATAATCTGACCCTGCCTGAATTCAATATCGTTTTCCTGGCTTTCCAGTGTCAATTTCTTTCGTTTTTGTAAATAGATGTATTGGTCTTCCGCGATTTCAAATTCATGTTTGGCGATAAGATCATCTTTGGCCAATTCTCTATACCGATCAAACACACGCTTCTGCTGCTGGAGCAGGTTATCGATATTGGCCAGATCTTGGATCAACTGCAGACGATACTGCTCCATCGACAGACGAGTGTTCCGCAGGTTATTGCTCTGCTGGAAAAGCTCCGCCTCTCTCCACATGATATCCAACAGCAGGTTTGTGTTGGCCAACCTTAAAATTTTATCGCCCTCCTGGATCATCGTGCCTGCTTCGACAAAGATTTCTTCTACCCGACCACCGTCAGCAGCCGTTAGAAAATGGATGTCCTCAGGTTCGGCATTTCCCATAACGGCAATGAATTCCTGGAAGGGGCCTTCTGTCACAGTAGATATGGTGAGGCGCTCGGCATTGACATTGAGAGTTGATTTGCTGACTTTTGTTAAAAGATATCCAACCAATACAACTAACACCACGATGGACACCAAAGTGATGATCTTTTTTGGAGGCCATTTTTTCTTTTCGATTTTTCTGTCCATTCCCATGGTGGATCTCCTTGTTTGTTATCCGTGATACGTAAGTTTTTGTTTCACTTTATTATTAGACGCATTTTAGACCGTTTCGGTTCACTTTAATTGCAATATATGTGCCATAAAAAATCATAGAGAAAACCGGCTGCATAATTTTCTAAATCCAAAAAAAAGTGTTCACTTTGCGACACCGGGTGTTCATTTTCGGACATATGATTTATAATTAAGATTCAGTAAAGTAAGAATTGAATGGACACCAGGACGCCCATAAAGATCGGCACGTATTTTGCATCATATTTCAAAATCCGGTTCAAATTAAATAGGAGAACCTGAAAATGGACAAAAAAACTGGAAAAGTACTCATCATCGATGACAATGAAGATATCCTTCAAGCCGCCCGGCTTCTTATCAAACAGTATGTTGCACACATTCACATAGAGAAAAGTCCGGAAGCAGTTCCCACTCTGCTAAAAAACGAAAATTATGATGTGATTTTCCTGGATATGAATTTTGCCAAAGGAGCAACCAGCGGAAAGGAAGGTTTCCTCTGGTTAAATAAAATTCTCGAGATAGATCCGACAATAGTCATCGTACTGATTACAGCCTATGGTGATGTTGAAATGGCTGTTAAAGCTATAAAAGAAGGTGCGACCGATTTTGTTCTCAAGCCCTGGCAGAATGAAAAATTTATCGCCACACTGTCTTCTGCTATAAAGCTGCGCCAAACACGATTAGAAGCAAACAGTCTCCGATCCAGACAGAAACAGCTGAGCGCCGACCTAGATCAACCCTTCCATGATTTTATCGGAGCCAGCCCTGCCATGCAGGATGTTTTTGCCACAATAAAAAAAGTCGCCTTGACCGATGCCAACATCCTTATCCTTGGAGACAACGGAACAGGCAAAGAACTCGTCGCCCGTGAACTTCACCGGCAGTCTTCCCGTGCAGAAGAAGTCTTTATCAGCGTGGATATGGGAGCGCTGAGTGAAACCCTGTTCGAAAGCGAGCTTTTCGGGCATGTCAGAGGAGCTTTTACAGATGCAAGAAAAGACAGGGCCGGACGCCTCGAAATTGCATCCGGGGGAACTCTTTTCCTCGATGAGATAGGGAATATCCCTTTAACCCTCCAAGCAAAACTCCTGACAGTCTTAGAGAACCGCACGGTCACACGTTTGGGTTCCAATAAGTCCACAGATATCGATGTCCGTCTTATCTGTGCCACCAACCTGGATATTCGCAAGGTGGTTGCCGAAAACAGATTCAGACAAGACCTGCTTTACCGTATCAATACTGTGGAAATTCAACTTCCTCTATTAAAAGACCGTTTAGAGGACATTCCCTTCCTCTGCGAACATTTCATCAAAATTTACTGCAAAAAGTACAACAAGGCCCTAAAGAGGATGAACTCCTCGACAAAAAAAAGGCTGGAAAAATACCCATGGCCCGGCAATGTGAGAGAACTGCAGCATGCCATCGAAAGGGCGATCATCATGAGTGAATCCCAGGTACTCCAAACCGAGGATTTCTTTTTCCCAACGAATAGTTCAGACAGCGAATCCCTTTCCATCGGGGATTTCAACTTGGAAGAAATCGAAAAACTCGTCATCCATAAAGCCATCAGCAAATACAGCGGGAATATCAGCCACGTTGCAAAGGAACTGGGACTTTCACGCGCTTCTCTCTACCGCCGCTTGGAAAAATATGGTCTATAAACGCTTCCGAATCAATTGTACCCTGCGTGTCATTGCACTGAGCGCCACCCTCGCTCTCTTTTTTTTCCTCCTCTTCAAGACAACTCTCCATGCCGCATTATTCCTCCTTGGCATATTCACTCTCTACCAGTCTTATTCTTTGATTCATTACGTCGAGAAAACAAATCGTGATCTCACCCGTTTTTTTCAATCCATTAAATTCAGCGACTTCTCCCAATCTTTTAAAGACAACAGTCAGGGGAAATCTTTTGCCAATCTCCGATTGTCCTTCAATGAAGTCCTCGATGCCTTTCGGAAAGCCCGATCTGAAAAAGAGGAGCATTACAGGTACCTGCAAACGATCGTGCAGCATGTGGGCATCGGACTGATCGCATTCCAACCAGACGGCAACGTCACACTCATCAACACTGCCGCAAAACGTCTACTTAGTGTTGCCCGGTTGAAAAACATCAAATCTTTGGAATCGTGGAGTCCACAACTGGTCAATGCTCTTTTTAAACTGAAACCAAAGGAAAAAACACAGATAAGGATCGAAAACAATAATGAACTTCTCCAATTGGCACTGTACGCTACAGAATTCAAACTCGGAGATCACACATACACACTGGTCTCCATCCAGAATATCTACGCCGAGTTGGAAGAAAAAGAAATTGATGCCTGGCAAAAACTCATTAGAGTTTTAACTCATGAGATCATGAATTCGATCACTCCGATTTCTTCCCTGGCCTCAACAATCAACGATTTGATCAACGACAGCTACAATCTGAGATCTGCCAAAAAAACCGAAGATGATGAAACATTAACGGATATTTGTGATGCCGCTGAGACCATCCAAAAAAGAAGTGAGGGCCTGCTTCATTTTGTGGACGCCTACAGAAACCTGACACTTGTCCAGAAACCGAATTTTCAAATATTTCCCATCGAAGAACTCTTCAATCGGGCAGCTAAACTCATTCAAATTAACCTCAAAGAAAAAAACATAAAACTAGAAATCAAAATTGAACCCAAAACTCTCGAGTTGGGCGCCGATCCGGAACTCATCGAACAAGCGCTTATCAACCTTCTTCTCAACGCTCTGCATGCCGTCGAAGGACGAGAGAATGCAAAAATTGTTTTGCTGGCACAGCTGGATGGACGATCGAGAACAATCATTCAAGTTAAAGACAACGGTTACGGGATCTCTAAAGAGAATATGGACAAAGTCTTTATTCCTTTTTATTCCACAAAAGAAGAGGGATCCGGGATCGGGCTCAGTCTTTCCCGTCAGATCATGCGTCAACACAATGGGACTATCAGTGTGCAATCTGAACCTGATGTCGAAACGACAATCACTCTTAGATTTTAGTTATAACATTAGTCCAATCCATTGATTTCTGTCCACAACCGTACAAGGAGTGTACATCATCGGACATTTTACTCTTTTAATAGAAGGTTCATCTCCGATGTCCTCTGAAGGTATTCTGGCATAATTATTGCATAAGATTTTATCAGTGGAACACAGTTCTGCCTAACTTATTACTAAAGGAGAACCATTATGAGAGAAGTCATCATTCAAATCCCAACGCTTGAGGCCGAACAAAACATCGACATCGACGTGAGAATCAACGGAAAAAATAGGACCATGCACTATCGTGTGGAAATAATAGATTGGGAAAGTGAAGAAGAAACAACAGAGGAAAAAATTTCTGTGCTGAGGCGGGTCATAGATGAACATGAAAAAGATTGGGAATTGATCCAAATCGGAGCTCCTATTAGAAACAACATCCCCATCACATTTCGGAAGAGGACGGAAGCAGTATAACAGAATCCCGAAGGAGCTCCTCCAAGCTGAAATCTCCCTTTATCAAGATGTCTTTCCAATCCATGCACATCCGATCCAGCAATCTGGCTTGTGCCATACCACTTAAATAGAATCGATAATCTCCATCCTTATTCCCGAGTCTGCCCTTTATTCTCTTGAACTCCATCTTCCAGTGAGGAAGCCCCTTTTTATATTTAAAAAATTCAGATGGCTCTGTCTCAAAAGCCGCCAGCTCATGAAACCTGATCTCAACATACTTAGCCAGTCCTTCCAGCCATTCCAGTTCTTTTTCAAAGGAAATAAGCTCTGGGCTTAGAGAAAATTTCATTCGCCTGTCTTCTCGGGCATTCAAAAACCGTCTTATCCATTCACGCATTTCAGCATCGTCCTCCGCCTCTAAAGCCTCTGCGAGAAAAGATCCTTCCTCATTCCAGGCCTCTATAAATTGATCCTCGTGAAAAGGGTAATCACCTTCAAAAGCATAGACCGCATTCGCCTTTGAAAAACGCAAAGGATACTCCTCTGCCTGAAATGCATGAAATATCTCATGAAGAATACTCACGACATGGAGATCCTTGCTGAGTGAAGCCCACTTATAAGGTATCAACGGAGCCAATAATGGAGGAAGCTGGCGTCTCACACCGAGGAAAAAATCCCGGTTCATCATATCCCTTGTGCCTAGACTGCCTGCCCATTGATCCTCTATCCTGAGAGCAAAAGCCTGAGGATTATCCGCAGTCCTGCGGTAGTACGGCTTTCCATCAAAAACGTCGTCATCGACTTCTGTCCAGGTTGAAGGCATAGGGGAGACTTCTATTAAAAATTCATAACGATCGTTAAAAAGCACCATTGGCCTTCGGGATTCCAATCCCGGCCACACCCGGATTCCATGCTCAGTTTGAAGACGCAGAACTTCTCTCAGTGCAATTTTTTCTTCTTCATTTAATCTGTCTGAATCAAAGAGACGATCTCTTTTTGATGCTTCACGATTATTACTAAAAAAAAGCAGGATCAGTGCGAGAATAACCAGAATAATTATTGTCAAACACCCAAATCCAATCTTTTTTTTCATAACGAACTCTCTCCGTATTAATTAAGCTAATTTAGTTACTCCAGAAAAAGAATATTTATTCAAAAAAATATGGATCATCTCTAAAAGATTTGGTAGGAATTTAAGGATTCTAAGGGTCAAGAAGTCAGAGATTCTACCGAATCACCTTAAAATCCGGCTGGCCTTCTTCCAGGAGAAGATTCTGGAATCTTGGATTGCTGCGCAAAGAATCCCAGATTGGATCGATCCGTATCAAAGCTCGAGAACAATGATTGCCGCATGGGATAGATAACAAAATCTCGAGTTGTTCGATGGATTTGTTACTCTCTCCAAGAAGGGCATAAATCTTTGCTAAGTTAAGAATGTAGTGTGTACCCTCAAAAGCATCCTTAGAAATGGGATAGAGATTGACGGCTCGGAGACCTTCGCGAACAGCCTCCTCACTTTGACCTAAATAAGCATATGTAAGCCCGAGGGCAGCGATAAGCCTGGTATCCTCAGGATTTTCGCTTGCGGCCTGCTCCAACTCTCTTCGGGCTCGTTCTGCATATGATTTTTTCAACTCGTTCCGATTCATAGCAGCGTAGACAGAAGCATAAGCCAGATTCTTGGGGATATAAAATTGGGCCTCAGCGAACGTTTCGTAGGGAGATGCCCGGAGCCTATCAAGCACATCTTCGTAGTTTCTTTCAAGCAGGCCCAGTTCAAACCAATTGTAGTCTGTCAGCACATGCTGGGGCAAAGCTTCCAGCAGCACCCGTGTCTTTTGTATATCACCATCGGAGAGAAGGGGAAGTCGCACCTTCCCTAATCTAGAGTAATAGAGATCGGGATAGATAGATAAGGCGCGGTCGAACCATTCTGCCGATCGCTGATACTCAAAGATCCAGGCATAGCATCGTCCCAGGGTATGAGCCAGAATTTCTGAAAGAGGATTAAGCCTGAAGGCTCTCTCATAGTTGGCGATAGCATCGATCCATTTTCCCTGGAGCCGTTGGATGTTTGCCAGATAGGACGGTGATAGATTTGGGCGGACTTTCTTGACAGACTCAAGGATTTCGAGCGCCCGATCAAAGTCTTGAAAGATTCTCATAGAATAAATCCCTATAGCCAGCTGCACAGAGGGCAAATCAGGATCAAGATCCACGGCTCCATCCAAAGCCAACCTGACTTTTGTCAGCCTTTCCTCGTTGCGGTCAATCCCAACAACATACAGATGAAGATGAATCTCGAAGAGGCTGAGAAACGCCTGCGTAAAATCAGGATCCTCGTTAACGGCTTGTGAAAGAAGAGTGATCGCCTGTTCATATTCTTGAAGATCTTGTCCGAGGTAGGCCTTTAGTGAAACGTCCCTGGATCTAAGATAGAGATCAAAAGCCTTGAGGTTGTTTGTGGGTTGGGCGGTCATGGCTGTACGATCCGGATCCAAAATATAAAGATCCAGTTTTTTAATAACCTGTTCGGCAATCTCTGACTGGACAGCAAAAATATCTTCAATCAACCGATCGAAACTTTCAGACCAAAGGTGAGAGTCATCAGAAACACGAACAAGCTGGGATGTCACCCGGACACGCCCAGTCCCATCCGGTTCTCGGTTCCACCTGACGGTTCCCTCGAGTGCATAATCGACACCCAATTCTTTCCCGATATCTTTAATCACCTTCTCTGTATTTTTGTACTGGAAGGCACTGGTCCTTGAGATAACACCAAGATCACGGAGAGCCGAAAGCCGGCTCATTATCTCCTCACTTAATCCATCGGCAAAATATTCATCTTCAGGAGGCCCTAAATTTTCAAAAGGAAGAACAACAAGCATTTTCATTCCTGACGGCGCCACAGCCCTATCCTTTTTAAAGATAAAAGCGAATGAGACAACTGCCGTAAAAATCACAAATAATCCGACAAACCCAATCCATGACTTCCTGAGTTTAGTTCCCAAGCCCAAAAGATCCGTTGTCTTTCTACTGACGGATGCCTTTTGAGTCGAGGGGAAATCCTTTTCTAACTTGTCCAGCTCAACATATAATTCATCTGCCGTTTGGAACCGCTTGTCCCTGCTCTTCTCCAAACATTTCATAATGATCCTGTCCAGATTTACAGGAATCAGGGGATTGATTGTTCTCACACTAAGCGGTCTTTCTGTTTTTTGTTTTACGGCAATTTTTATGGGTGTCTCTCCTTCAAAAGGAAGCCTTCCTGCCACCATCTCATAGAGGATGATACCCAAGGCGTAAATATCGGCACGCAAATCGATCTCTACATCTTCAGTCTGCTCAGGAGACATGTACTCAGGTGTTCCAATAATCACACCGGTATCCGTTATTCCATCAGCATCGATGGAACGCGCTATCCCAAAATCCATGATTCGTATACACCCTTCTCTATCAATCATAATATTGCCAGGCTTTAAATCGCGGTGAACGATACCGGAGCGATGAGCTTCCGTCAAACCTTCACAAACTTGCTTGGCCAAAGAGCTGGCAGTACGCACTGCCAGCTGACCAGTTTGCCTGATCAATCTTCTTAAACTCTGGCCTAGAACATACTCCATCGTAAGGTAAAACATACCCTCATTTTGACCAAGGTCATACATTTTGCAGACATTTTTATGGCTAATCTTTCTGGCCAATTTCATCTCAGTCTTAAAACGCTGGATAGTTTTTTGATTGGCAGCTATCTCCGGATTCAGAATTTTGAGCGTCACTTCTTCATCCATATGAAGATCGATCGCCCTAAAAACTCTTCCCATTCCCCCCTGACCTAAATTTTCAATAATTTCATACCTTCCAGCAAAAATCTCTCCTCTCTTCAGGGCTAGTATGGGGAGCTGCAGGGTTTTTGTGGAATCATTCCAGATTTCTCCCTGAGAGACGAGAACAGCTCCACAAAAGTTACAGAAACTTGTGTCGCCAGAGACGTCTTTTTGACAGCTTGGACACTTTGTGGGATTCATTTTTCGTATCTCAGTTAATAGTTATAGCCAGATTTATGCCAAAACAGCAAACAAGGAAAAATATTAATAAAATCAGAAAATTTATTTCAGTTCCTTAATCCAAATTCTGCTGAATTCCACAAGTGAGCCATAGCCAAGGAAGCCTATATGGCCAGTGTCTCTTTTGAGTCCTGGATGATCCCTCCCATCGATGGTCCCGTTCTGAATAGCATCCGAGATGTCGGCATCCACAATAACAACTCCATTAAGTTTGACTGTTATCCTTTTTCCTCTGGCTAAAACTTCCTCCTCGTTCCATTCCCCCACAGGCTTCAGATATCCTCTTTTGGCAGGGACAACACCGTAGATAGATCCGTGATACTGATAAGATTTGAGATCTTTGTACCTATCGGCAGAGTTGTCCAGAATTTGAAGCTCCATTCCCAGATAGGCCGCGTCCCCATTCAAGGGGGCCCGTATCCCCAGTCCATTGTTGGCTCCGGGTGTGAGCCTGAACTCAAACCGCAGGATGAAATCGCCGAATTCCTTTTCCGTGTAAAGATTTCCTCCTCCACGATTCGGGAGGACGACAAGTTTTCCTTCATCAGCCTCATATCCTGCAGTATTCCCAATCCAGCCGGTAAGATCTTTGCCGTTAAAAAGAGACACAAATCCTTCTTGTTCCCATAGGACTCCCAAATAATCCTTAATCCGATTGATCATATCCCTGTCTTTCACAATACCGGCCGTGAGTTTTAAGGCCGCCTCTACATCGGGTCCTACTAGGCCGAACTCTTCTTCTTCCCCTGGAAGAGTTATTCTTGTTACAGCCCTTGCGACATTTGATTGAAGTTCAGGATCTTGGAGAAAAACAGCTACATACCGAAGCGATTGTTTTGATTTTATGCGGGACAATCCGGAAAGTAAAACTTTTTTATCTTCAGGCTCGACGGCCGCATCAAAGACATCTGACAGAAGAAAATACTGTTCATCCGGCGCCAATTCTGCTTCCTGGATAAGACGAATATATCCCTGGAATGAGACATAACGAAGGGTCGGTTTTTCGGTTGTCAAGATAACTCTGCGCACGGCTTCCAACGCATCGATATCGGGCCATTTGGCCAGCGAATAGACAGCCGCAGACTGAACCCGGGCATCCTCGCTCTCTGTCTTTTCAATGACTAAGTGGAGAGCCTTTGTCCCTCCGATCCCTGGAAGGATTCTCAAAAGATCAAGATGTTTTTTCCCCTCACTCGCCTCTAAAGCAGACAGAAGCTGGTCAGCTCTGGATTCCTTATCTTCGACTAAATTGGCGCTGGCTACAATGGCTTTCTGCAATAGTAAAATCTCTGTGTTTTCCGAAGTTTCCATTAACATGTCCACAAGGCGTGGAAGGTCTTTTTCTTGGGACAATTTTTCAAGAGCAGTCAATGCCGCTACACAAAGAGACTCCACTTCACTTTTTGTCTGAGAAAAAACAACATCCGCAAATTCTTTTGCCTGACGTTCGGCAAGAATCTCAATTAAGGCAACACGGGCCAAGGAAGGAACATCCATCATAATCTTGGCAGCCTCAGGAACTATAAGAGGCGTGGAAAATCTCAGAAGAGCCAGTTTAAGGACCTCGATTTCTTCTTTCGAATCGGACTGAAGCAGCGGCCAGAGTTCGGATAGTACAGCACTGTCTCCCAGACTCACAGCCGCAGGGATGGCCGCTAGACGCACAGGGAGGGATTCGCTCTTAAGCTCAGAGAGGACAACATCCAGAATAGATGTGTCTCCACGTTTTTCCAGCATACCTATAATTTCGGCCCTGACTTCGGGTCGAGAATTTTCCAATTTGTTGATCCATTTGGACGTGGCTTCCCGGCCAGGCATGCGGTCGGACAGTTCAAGGGCTTTCATCCGGAATTCTTTGCTGGGGCTGTCCATTGCCACAAGGAGATCCTCAAAGGATTTTTCTCCAAGGACATCCACCATCGTATTCAGTGCGGCACAGGCAATATGGCTCTCCTGAGGAGACATGTGCGAACTGATGAGCTCTCGACAAATACTCACACTCAACTGCTTTTTTCCATGCTCTGCAAGTCTCTGGGCATAAAGCAGATAAAGAGAGGGAGCTTGAGCCCTTTCATACGGACCGGCTGTTATAGCAAATTTATTGAGAACATCCTCGGCTCGAGGATCACCGATATTGGCCAAGGCGAAGAGAGTCACATCGCGGAGTTCTCTATCGTGGGTCGAAGAATACTTTAAAATTTTTCTCATTGCGCTCTGACTCTTCAGCTCACCCAAAGCCTTTATGACTGTTACTCTGTTTTTTTGTGATACAGTATTGAGTGATCGCATCAGCATTTTTTCGGCTTCTTTTGTGCCAATAGCCAGCAAGGCCAAAGCAGCCGGCTCAGACAGCGTGGAATCAGAAAGGCATCTCTTCAAAGATCTCAAAGACTCTTTTTTTCCGCATCGCTGCAGCTGCCGGATCAGAAAAGCCTTCACGTTTTCATTTCTTTCAGAATCCAGCGCCTTGATGAGAGTTTTGGCATACATTCTGCGCTGATCCTCATTTCCAGTCCGGTTGACATAAGTCGTCAGTCCCCCAAGAGCATAACGCACCTGACTGTCATCGGATTTTCCTGGAGGGACCAGGAGACGGCAAACCGATAAAAGGCCATCTTTCCCCAGCTGCAGGATTTCATAAGACTGCTTATCTAAATCGGAAACATTTTGAGCAGGATATTTCTGAAGAATTTTTAGGATCTCTGTTTGAAGGCCAACACTTTTTTCCTGAGCCGTTCCTATGGAAATGAAAAGAATCAGAGTAGTGATAAGGATAAGTATCCGTCTGTGTTTATTCATTTTCTCGTTCTCTTTGTACATTTAAAGGTGCCACGGTGCGCGCATAGGCTGGTGGATAAGCCTGTTGGCCTCTTCATCGCCGATAAACAGCTGCTTTACTGGGTCAAAATGGAGAGGTCTGCCCAACCGGACAGCAATCTTGCTGAGGTTGACAATCGTGCAGGAGCGGTGAGCATTGTCCTCATTGAGGGTAAATTTTTTCCGTGTGCGCACGGCCTTAATAAAATCGGTCACCTGAGGTTTCGGATCAGGAAGAGAATTGATTTTTTCATTCAAATGCAGGATGTCCGATTCCAAACCCGGGAACAGCTTTCCTTCCGGTCCTTCGATAAAAGCAGCATTTTTATCTTTATTTTCGCCATCCAGGATAATCATGCAGCCATCGGCATATTTGAGTTGAATCCTCCGCCAAGAGCTGCAGGCGTCGGGATGCTGCTGGGGGCAATCGGCTTCGATTTCAACCGGACTGGTGTGGTCTTTATCCAGTATGTATTGAACTGGGTCGAGGTAATGCATCCCCATATCACCCAAGCCGCCGCCGTCATAGTCCCAGTAACCTCGAAAAGTGTTGTGAACTCTATGGGAATGATAGGGCTTATAAGGAGCCGGTCCCAGCCACATTTCATAGTCCAGCTCTTTTGGCACAGGTTTAGGCTTAAGAAATGTTTTTCCGCTCCAGTAGAACTTCCAGTTAAAACCGGTGGCTGCATTGACGGTCACCTTTAAAGGCCAGCCCAAAAGATTGTTCTCCACGATTTTTTTTATGGGTTTAACCGTTGTTCCAAAACCATAATACCGACTTTGAAACCGGAACCATGTGTTGATTCTAAAAATCCTTCCATTCCTCTGAACAGCCTCGACCACTTTTTTTCCTTCCCCGATTGTTCGTGTCATGGGTTTTTCACACCAGATATCCTTACCCGCTTCGGCTGCAGCCACAGATATGAGCGCATGCCAATGCGGAGGTGTTGGGATATGCACAATGTCGATATCCTTTCGCTCAAGGACATCCCGGAAATCCTTATAGCCCTCCACTTCGGGCCCACCAATTTCGAGAGCCCTCTTGAGGTGATTTTCATCAACATCACATACGGCCAGGAGTTTGGCTCCAGGATACTGTAAATGGCCGCGTCCCATGCCACCGACCCCGATGACCGCTTTTGTGATTTCATCACTGGGGGCTGTAAAGCCCGTTCCTCCAAGGACAAAACGGGGAACGATGGAGAAACCGGCAGAGATGGCAAGAGTTTTTTTAAGAAATTTACGCCGAGTGAATGATTTTTTCCCTGACATTTCCATCTCCAGGATAAGGCTTTTCTTCCGGTCTATTCTAAAACAGAAAAAAACAAATATAAAGGAACAAGAACAAAAGAATTGAAAGAAAATACTACTCAACTTGAAATTTCTCCGCCGTTTTGCCATATTGTTTGAATCGTATGGAAAATTCAACGAGGATGAGCAGAATAAGACACAAATTTAGACAATTTTTACTTTGTTTTACCGCCCTTTCAATTTTAGCTCTTAGTGCCTGCGTACAAACTCAACCTGATACCCCTCTAAAAACTATGAGTTTCAACATTCGTTATGACAATCCGGGCGATGGTCTTAACGCTTGGAAAAATCGCAAAGATATCGTGGCTCGGACCATTTCATTTCACAAGGTCGATATTTGTGGGCTGCAGGAAGTGCTCGACCACCAACTGCAGGATCTTGTCGGAATGCTGCCTGAATATGCCTGGATCGGAGTCGGTCAGGATGACGGTGCAAAAAAAGGAGAATATGCCCCTATCTTTTACCGTTCTGACCGACTTGAACTTCTGGAGAGCGGTTTTTTCTGGCTGTCAGAAACGCCGGAAATCGCAGGAAGTTTTGGCTGGGATGCCGCCTGCACCCGTATCGTCACATGGGGGAAATTCTCTGACAGATCAACAGGCAGGAAATTCTATTTCTTCAATACCCACTTCGACCACGTGGGCCAAGTTGCACGTGAAAAAAGTGCCGGACTCCTATTAGAAAAGATTGAGTCCAAAATATCTTTTGAACCGGTTTTCGTCACCGGAGATTTTAACTGCACAAACAAGGACAAAGCCTATTCTATCCTGACCTCGGGACAGGATGAAGGATCCAAGCTTCAAGACACTCAAATCCTCTCTCAAAACGGTCATTATGGGGGAACACAGACATTTAACGGATTTAATCCGGATCTCCGGCCAGATTTAATCATCGATTTTATTTTTGTGCAACACACAGGACCGGTCATTAACCACGGCATTATTGCTGACCGCTGGGATGGTCGGTTTGTCTCTGACCATTATCCGGTCTATGCAGAAGTAGTCATTTCAAAAAGAGACTAACCATCAAGGAGGCATCCCAATCCCTTGATAAGAGGATTCGAGTATATTATACTATTTCAATAGACATCGTAGGAATTAGGTCACAAGAAACAAACATCCATATGAGTTCAAAAAAAACAGTTCTACTGGTTCTGATATTTACAGTTCTCCTTGGAGCCCTGTGCCAGGCAGGTGAAATTCGTAAAGCTCTCAGCGAAGGAAAATTCACCGTCCAACTCAGGTACAGGTTTGAACTCGTCGACCAGGAGGAGATAAAACTTAAGGCAAAAGCATCGACGGCTCGATTCCGCCTGGGGTACACTACAGAAAAGTTCGCCGGTTTCAGTCTTCATGCGGACATGGAAATGATCCGAGTCATAGGCAAGGAAATGTACAACAGTACTGACAACGGCAAAATTGAATATCCTGTTGTCGCCGATCCAAAGGATACGGAGCTGAATCAAGCCTTCCTCTCATACAATGGAATCAAAGGGCTGGAATTCACGATTGGACGCCAGAGAATCAAACTCGATAACGATCGATTTATCGGGAACGTCGGGTGGAGGCAGAATGAGCAGACTTACGACGCTTTTCTATTCTCAAGCACATCCATCCCGATGGCAACAATTACATTCATTCATATCACCAATGTCAATCGCATCTTCGGTGCACACCACAGATCCAGGAGTGATCTCG
>CAZEWV010000030.1:0-14619 GCA_964516025.1 uncultured Eubacteriales bacterium | reverse complement strand
TAGCTAATCTTGCACCTGGGAATAGATATCTTACCTCAACTTATTGAGAACTTACCTTTACAGATGATAATTCAATCATTATAAACACGGCCATGAGGGCAGGGCACAAAGTTGGGCCTGACGGTATTCTTGCTATAACAAATTCGGTTTACTCGCCGGCATATTTTGGAATCGGTGTGTCTGAGAACGATTCAGAGTGGCGAGATACACTCAATTTTTGTCTGCATGATCTATGGAATTCAGGTGAGTTTTTGACTATTTATGAGAAATGGTTCGGTAAGGAATCGATGTGCCCGATTCCGCTTGGAGATAACAAAATGAAGCCTTTCGTGAAGGGGTGACCATCTTACTAGATCATGAGTAGGTTGAAAATATTTGATGATCATAAATGTCTCTGAGCTGGGCAAAAAACATGAGTCTCAATGGCTTTTCAAAAACGTTACTTTTGGTATTGAGAAAGGGCAGGTTCTTGCACTCTGCGGTCCATCCGGCGGGGGGAAGACAACTCTGGTTCGTGTTCTAAGCGGATTGATTGGATTTGATGAGGGGTATTTTTTTGTTGGGAAGGAAAGGATCAATCCTCAGTCTGTTTATCCCAGAAATCTCTATGGGAAAATGGGAGTGATCTTTCAGGAACATAATCTTTTTCCTCATTTGACAGCTCTTCAGAATGTCGAGCTGAGCCTTAGACAAGTTAAGAAACTGACAAGAGAAGCGGCAGCTGAACGGGCTTTGGATGAGCTTAAAAAGGTGAATCTTGTTTCAAAATCAGCTCAGTATCCTTCGTCTCTTTCCGGCGGAGAACGCCAACGTGTCGCTATTGCCCGCGCTCTTGCCATGGATCCTCTTATCTTATTGTTGGATGAACCCACCAGCGGGCTGGACCCCTCTCTTATTAACGAGGTTCTTCAAATTATCAGAGAATTAGCGGAATCCGGGACCACGATGCTCCTCGTTACACACAATATCAAATTTGCCAAGCAGACCGGGCATCAATATGCCGTGCTCAAAACCAAATCCTTTGAAATTTCCAATAATCCCACCATTTTGGATAGTTTGAGTGATGGAGATTGGTGAAGGTGGATTTCCAAAGATACGTGTTCAGTGAGCCGTATTTTGGTTGGCTTTGCCGGGGGATTCTGTTCACTCTAATCATCACCATTCTGACCACAGTGCTCTCTATTCTTTTGGGGAGCTTTATTGCTTCATGCCGCCTGAAGAATCGCCGCTGGCTGCGTGGTTTTGGAATAGTTTACATTAACACATTCCGGAATATTCCACCTGTTCCTTTACTTTTGTTTCTGGTTTTTGGTCTGCCGAGTGTATTTGCCGCCTTGGTTCATTTAACTCTGGCTGTTGCACTAAGTTTTTTT
Organism: uncultured Eubacteriales bacterium; assembly: GCA_964516025.1. Lineage (GTDB taxonomy): Bacteria > Acidobacteriota > Aminicenantia > Aminicenantales > Aminicenantaceae > JAUWVG01. Next base: position 13,246 of record CAZEWV010000030.1, on the reverse strand, counting down.
CTCAATCGTGCCGCTCAGAATGCACAGATAAAAGTTGAGATCGGACTATGAATCTTGGCGAGATACTGCGCACTCTTATCTTTGGATTTCCTGTTCCCCCGGAAATGATAGATCCCGCTTATCCTGTATTCCTCCAGAAATTGGGTGGTCTTCAACTGTCACTTGTCATCACTTTTTTGAGTTTTCTTTTCGGCACTCCTTTAGGACTTTTTCTTGTGCTTGTCAGGACTTGGAAAAAGACAAAAAGCACAAAAAATACGAAAAAATGGGATTTATCTGGAGGGATTCGTGGGTTGGCCGTGATTTTTGCGGAAGGGATACGCGCGATCCCCATTATTATTCTTGTGATGCTGGCTTTTTATTTGCCCTACAAAATCTTTGGTATGCGTATACCTCCGGTAATTCTCGCTGTAGGGGCTTTTTCATTATACGCCGGTGTCTATCTTAGCGAAGTTTTCCGCTCCGGATTCAGGGCTGTGGACGAAGGTGGATTCACAGCGCAATGACTCTCGGGCTAACCCGAAGACAAATTTTTTTAAAAATTAAACTTCCTGTTGTATTTCGAACAATGCTTCCCACTTTTATGGATACAGCCATAACTGTATTGAAAGATACATCTGTACTGGTTGTTGTTGCCGTACCTGAGCTAACTTGTTCCAGTCGGAGCCTCCAGGTCGCTTCTCCAGCAAATTACACTTTGGTTCTTTTTCTTGTGATTCTGATTTACTGGATTCTGGCATCGTCAGGTCAGCGATGGTTCAGTATATGGAATCAAAATATTTTTCCTTTTCTCAGCAAACATAATATTCTAGTTTTTGTCCTAATCTAGTTTTTATCTTAAAAATTGTATATAGTTCATGTCTACAAATAAGAGATTGGAGGATTAAAGATGAAAAATATTCTTTTCAGGAACCGAACAGTTATTCTAATTTGTTTCTTGCTGGTGCTTGGACTTGGCGGCTGTTCCAAAGACAAAGAAGAACCTCCCTTGAAAAAGGAAGAACCTCCTTCGAAAAAGCGGGAACTCCCTCCCGAGTACAATGAGGTCAGGGATGCTTTGCGGATTGAAGATTTAGATGCCAAAATCAAGGAATTAGAAGCCATTAAAGTCAAGTATCCGGAGACTCAATATATGAGAAATATCGAAAGTGGGATATTAGGTGCCAAAATTGGTCTGTGCACTTCAGTAGAAGCAATTCTTGATATTCAGATGCCTGTCCTCGAATCAGCAGAAGGTCTAAGAAAGCTTTCTTACCACTATTCTTTCAGTCTTGATATTCTCGACCATGAAAAACTGGATTTGTTTGACAGCAAAAAGGTGACCCAAGCCGTCGTAGATTATGTGCATGAAGGCTTGATGTTATCTGAAGATAAGGAATTCCTGGAGACTATCACGGAAAAGCAAATGCCGCGGATGAAAGGATTTATCCCGGAGCTCTATCTGGCTTCGGCTAGAGCCTATCTCAATGAAGACAGCCTCGAGGAATCCAGCGAAGCTTTGAAAAACTACCTTGAGATAGGTGGCAGTAAAAACAATGCTTTTTATTACTATCAAGCTCTGACATACGAAAAATTGGGGAATGCCAAAGAAGCCTTAGCATTTTATTTTGAAAAGGCCGCAGAAAAATACAAAGATTCTCATGAAAAGGCTAAAGATCTTTATGAAAAAGTTAATGGCAGCCTGGAAGGATTTGAAGCCAAACTCGAAGCCAAGCTGCGTGAGCTTCCCTTTCACCCCGAACATTTTACTCCCGAAGAGGGATGGTCCGGAAAAGCCGTGCTTGCAGAATTGTTTACTGGCTCGGAATGCCCTCCCTGTGTAGCCGCGGATTTAGGATTTGACGGCCTGATCGACTCATACGATACGAAATATTTGGCCATACTGGAGTATCACCTTCATATTCCCAGACCTGATCCAATGACCAATCCTGCTTCCCTGGACAGAGCGGCTTATTATGGTACAAGAAGCACACCGTCCACTTTCTTTGACGGAGAAAATAAACTCGGTGGTGGTGGCGGACGTTCGAGGAGTGAAGTCAAATACGATCAGTATGCCGCTGAAATCAATTCACGGCTCTATGCCGAACCAGTTGTTCAACTCAAGCTTGACGCTGTCTTGAAAGGAAATACTGTTCGAGTCAAATGCGAAGCGGACAAGGTTTTGGATAATGTCGACTTCAATATCGCTCTGGTCCAAATGGAAGAAAAATATGCGGGAGTCAATGGAATTATTTTTCATAAACTGGTTGTTCGGGATTTCTTAAATGTTAAGGCCAAGTTGAAAAATAAGGCTAAATTCAATATTGCAAAGGCAGAAGATGCTGGAGAAGATCATCTTGCTGATTACGAGAAAGAAGATTCCTTTCAGTTTAAGGAAAAGCATTTTAAGATAAATGCGTCCGAACTTCGTGTGGTCTTTTTTATTCAGGACAAGGAAACCAAAGAGGTTTTTAACGCCGTCGTTGCAGATGTGAAGTAATTAAAGGGACATCATAATTAAAGGGACATCATACTTATCTCGCTGTCTGTAGTATAACAGGAATGAGTCAACCGAAAACCGCGTATCGCTGGGTGATCCTGGTTATGGTCTACATCTGCATGCTGGTGTTTGCCTTCACGCTGCAGTTTTTGCCGCCCATCCTTCCTATCATTATCGCGAATTTTAATCTGTCCCATGCCCAGGCCGGGCTTTTGATGAGCCTTTTCACCTTGCCGTCCATTTTTTTAGCGATTCTGGCGGGCCTACTTTCCGACAGGTGGGGGACTTATAAGATTGGCCTTTTCTCGCTTTTCATCGTGATTGCCGGGATGCTGACTTTTGTTTTGAGCCGCACATTTGTTCTGGCCGGGATTGGTAGAACGATCGCCGGAGCAGGGGCAGTAACCCTGACTATTGTGGCGGCTAAAATCCTTTCCCAGTGGTTCCATGGCCGAGAAGTGGGTTCGGCGATGGGGATTTATAATACGGCTATGCCCGTTGGCTCTATTATCTGTTTTTCGACTTTCGGTAAATTGGCGGCACAGTCGGGCTGGCGGATGCCGGTGTTCATCACGGTGGCCGTAAGCCTTTTAGGACTGGTGGCGTTTCTTCTTCTCTACAAGTCTGCCCCGAACTCGGCGCAAGAGGATGTTCCAAACAAAAAGGAAGGTAAAAACATATTCTCTAATGTCCTGCACATCGCCGGTCTGGTTTGGATGGCCGCTCTGTGCTGGTTTTTGTTTAATGCCGCGGTCATCTCTTTTTCGACCTTTGCGCCTGATTTTTTCGTTTCCAAAGGAAAAACCATCGGGTATGCGGGTTTCCTTACCAGTCTGCTTATGTGGGGTTCTTTAGTCTTAAGCCCGGTCATCGGCCGTTTGATCGATAAATTCAACGGCAACGGCTTTTTTATAGGAGTAGGGGGATCCGTTCTGGCTGTTTCGCTTGTTTTTGTTTCCAGGGCGACGAGTTTTATTCTCCCAATGGCTGTTATGGCAGTCGCCGTGGCGTTTGTCCCTACCCCCGTTTTTTCCTATCTATCAAAGAATCTGCCGCCCAAAGATCTGGGCTTGGGATTTGGTATTCTTGGGATGGTTTCTGGGATGGGCATATCTTTTGGCCCCTATCTGTCCGGACTGATCTGGGATAAAACCGGATCGTATGAATCGACGTTTCTCCTCCTGGCAGCTCTTTCCCTTCTCATAACAGTGGCAGCAGTCATCTTTCAAATAAGGGCTAAAAAAGCAAAAGAAGCTGCTGCTGTGTAATCATTAATCACTCTTTGGATGGGCAAAATAGACCTTGGCTGAGATTTTCCAGCCATCATCAAATTTCAAGAGGGATAGATAGTCGGTGTAGATCATCTTTCCATCTCTGGAAAGCTTAATTTTTGCCGCGGCACTTCCTCCAGTAATGTCGAGACTGGCAATTTTGCAGTCCATTTTTTGGCTTTCGGGATCGAAGTTTTCGGCCTGCTTCCGCTTTTCAATATTTTTGATCCATGTATCTATGGGATACCGGCTGATCTTGTTTCCTGAAGCTGAAAAAATCGCAAAATCAGGATGGAATCCTTTCCGCATACTCTCCGTGTCCAGATCGTTAAATGCTCCGTTAAAGTAAGACGAAGTGATGACTTGTTCTATATCGGCTCTATCATCGGCACTCAAAAAAGATGTTGAAACAATCCCCAAAAACAATAATCCTGTTAAAATAATTAACACTTTTTTCATGACTTTCACTCCTTTTTCTCCCTTAAATTAAAGGGACACTATACTTAATTATTGAATTAAAGGGACACTATACTTAATTATTTGCTGAGATAAGTATGATGTCCTACTGATATAATGACCTGAATTAAAGGGACACTATACTTAATTATTTGCTGAATTAAGTATGATGTCCCTTTAATTATGGTGTCCCTTTAATTGAACAAAATCTTGCTATTTCTTTTTTACTCTTATTGGGTAGGCTGGTCGTTTAGGTGTTTTGGGTGGATTTTTCTCTAACTCTTCCAGTAGGACTTCAATGGCTTTTTCTAACTGTGGATCATGACCTTGGATGACTTCTGCCGGCCACTGTTCGACTTCGATGTCCGGGGGAACGCCCACATTTTCGACGACCCAGCCATCCTCTGACCATATGGCGACATTGGGGGCCGTCACTGAACCCCCGTCCATGAGGATGGGGTATCCAAGAGTTCCGACGAGGCCGCCCCAGGTCCGCTTTCCGATGAGTTTTCCAAGTTCGAATTTCCTGAACATCCATGGGAGCAAATCTCCACCAGAGCCAGCCGTCTCGTCGATGAGCATAACTTTGGGTCCCTGTATTGACGCATTGGGTGTCTTGAGATCCGCGTTGTAGCGCATGTTCCAATAGCTAGTAACCGGGCGCCGGAGAATATCGATGTAGTAGTCCGCCACCGAACCGCCGCCGTTGAACCGTTCATCGACGATGATGGCATCTTTGTGGACCTGAGGAAAGAAGTAACGTTTAAAATAAGTGTGTCCCATCGTTGACGTATTCGGCACATAGACATAGGCCACCCTCCCGTTTGTGGCGGCATCGACTTTTTTGATGTTCCCTTCGACCCAGTCGCGGTTCCTAAGGTTGCCTTCGCTGGAGACAGGGACCACATTAACAGTCCGGGCTTCGGTTCCGTCCGGATTGGGGCCCACTGTGATTTCAACAATTTTTCCAGATGTATTTTCAAAACGGCTGAATAGATTCTCTGTGGAGCGAAGATCCTTTCCGTCCACAGCAATGATGTATTCGCCTGTCTTGACATCCACACCGGGTTCCGTCAGTGGAGATCTGAGATTTGGATTCCAATTCAATCCTCCAAAGATTTTCTTAAACCGGTATCTCCCGTTCTCGATGGCAAAATCCGCACCCAGCAGTCCCCCGGGAACTCGATCGGGTCTATTGATGTAGTCGCCTCCACCCACGCGGTGATGGCCGACGCCTATTTCGCTACACATCCACTGGATTACACGGTTAAGATCACTACGGCAGGAGACGTGAGGGAGAAACGGGGCATATTTTTTCTGCATGGCATCCCAATCCGCGCCGTGGTAATTGGTGGCATAGAAATAATCCCGGTTGACACGCCAGGCTTCATAGAATATCTGCTTCCACTCTTTCCTGGGATCGATTCTGACCTGTATGGCATCGACATTCAATTTGCCTTCGCCCGGTTTCATCTTGCTTAAAGAGGAAGTAATTCCCCAGGATCTGGCTGCAGTGTAAAGAATTTTCTTATTATCTGCGGAAATCCAGTAGGCATTTGCATTGGGAATGATAACTTCGGCTTTTTTATCTTTGAGGGTGAACTTGTGAAGGTTTGTCTCCCTGCCAGATGCAAGTCTTTCGAGGTAATAGATGACTCCTTCATCTCCCGCCTGGAGATTGAAGAAGTTTCCGTCATCTATCGGCAAGCAGAGTATATGGTGGTTTAGGCTGTCGAAATCGATGGAGAGGGACTCTTCTTTTTTAGGTTCATCTTTCTTGGATTCATCTTTCTTGGGTTTTTCTTCTGTTTCTTTCTCCTCATCACTTTCCTTTGCGAGAGGTGAGGGGATATCATTGCGCAGGGTCACCAAATAGATGGAATTGGTCATATCCATATCGGCGTTAGACATGGCGAACCAATTGACGACAGGGCCGGCGTTGGTGGAGGCAAAGAAGTAAAGATATTTGCCGCTCTGGTCGAACACCGGTTCGGAAACTTCACTCAATCCATCGGTGATCGCATTGGATTTGTCTTGTTCCAGAGAATAGACATACACCTGCTGGATGTACGCTTTGGTATGCTGAGTATAGGCAATCCATCTGGAGTCGTGTGACCAGACGCCATGAATGATACCAAAAGCGCCAACTCCGTAATGATAATTAGTGGCAATTTTTTTTATCGATCCGGAATCCACATCGATCCAGTACAGGGATCTGCCATTGTCGGTGAATGTAATCTTTTTGCTGTCCGGTGACCATGAAGGATTGGCGTAGAATCCACTTCCGTTCAGCTTGAATTTCTTAATGTTCCCCTTTCCATCCTGCGGCTGAATATGGATTTCATACTCGCCGGATTCATCTGAAAAATAGGCGATAGATTTTCCGTCGGGAGACCAGACCGGTGATCGCTCATGGATACCTGCTGTATTGGTCAGATTGCGTGGATCTCCGTTTTTAGCCGGAACAGTCACGATTTCTCCCCTGAATTCAAAAACAGCTCTTGCTCCGGAGGGTGAGATCGAGCCATCTCGGACATAGCGGGATCCACTGACATACCGGGATCGTAATTCCAGCAGATCGGCGGCGACTCCGATTTTTAATCGATCACTCTGGCCGTTTTCCGGGTTGAAAAGATGGAGATGTGCTGCCTGCTCAAATATGATTTTTCCATTCCCTAGGGATGAATCGAGGATCGGGAAATCAGAGTGGTGTGTGAGCTGCTTGATTTCTTTCGTTCCGGTGTCGTAGGAAAACAGATTGAATTCGCCGTTACGGTCTGACCTGAAATAGATTTTATTTCCTATCCACATGGGATCGGTGTCGTTGCAGCGTCCTTCGGGCTGGGGGATCTTTTCTACGGAGTAATCTGCGATTGTATAGAGCCAAATTGTCGATACTGTCCCCCCACGGTAGTTTTTCCACTGACCGAAACGTTCTCCGAGCGGCGTATAGGCCATTCTTTTTCCGTCGGGTGAATATGTGGCCTTGAAGGCATTGGGGATTTTTAATTTCTGAGGGAATCCTCCCTTTATGCTGATTGTGAACAGCTGAGAATAGCGGTTGGTAAAGACTGATCGTGAAGAACGAAAGAGTACGGCTTGGCCATCGGGAGTGAAATCACAGACACTATCTGAAGAAGGATGATAGGTCAGCCGTTGGGGGATTCCCCCTTCGACAGGGACGATATAGACATCTGTGTTGCCGTCATACTGAGCATTGAAGGTGATGAGTTTTCCGTCGGGTGAGAAAATAGGATTGCTTTCAATGCCTTCGTCTGATGTGAGCCGGTGGACGTTGCCGCCGTCACGGTTTGATATCCAAAGATCCCCGGCATAAACAAAGGCGATATGGTCTTTGCTTACCGCCGGCTGACTCAACATCTTTGTGTCATTAATATTGATTCCATCTGCCCATACAGAATGGCAGACACAAAGCACCAAAACCGTAAAAAATATCATGAGATGTTTTTTCATAAATTTCTCCTTATAAAACTTTGTGTACATTCTTAATTCTTGTTTCTAAGTATACTGAAACAAGACCCTGAAATGCAAAAACATTCCTATAATTAAAGGGACATCATACTTAATTCAAAATATTAAATTTACCCATATGCTCCCTCAATGATTTATTTTTTATACGTGAATTAAGTATAGTGTCCCTTTAATTATAGGAATTCCCGCAAATTGCTGACAAAAAAAGAATTGATTATTGGCTGAGCTTAGAGCTAATAAATCGATTTAGGCTTATCCCTTCTTCAGCTGCCCGAATAGCCAGCTCCCGGTGCACTTCCGGAGGAATCCTGACAACAAATTTTCCACTGAAGGAGCGAAGGGAGAGGGGTTGTGGAGGAGATTCGCCATTTTTTTTCATATCATATAATACTTCCGTTACAACAGCTCTAATCCCTTTTAAAGCGGCTTCAGGTGTTTGGGCCAACCAGCTCAAACTTGGAAATTCAATACATAAACCGACATATTCTTTGTCTTCCTCGGTCCAGGTAATCCTGTATGTGTATCGGTCAGTTTTGTTTGTCATAGGTTTCCTCCAATTTTTCTATAGCAGCCAGCACTTGCTTTACCTGATAAGCTTTTGCCTTTCCCCTACAGTTTTGAATATTGATTCGCGGATCCCCAATCCAGGGAGTTCCATAGATTCGATGACTGCTCCCGCTTTGACGATGTGGCCCAAAGTAGTTTTCACACAATTTACAGATTTCATCAAACCGAACATTTTTCGGATTGAGCTTAATCCTTTCCAGGATTTCTTTTTTATTTTTCATTAAAATGATATCATTAATGATACTATTGTCAAGTGTTAAAATTGAAAGAATCGTTCCATAACAAGAGACGAATTTATATTTTTTCTTTCTCATCTGAATTGATCCTTTTTTTTAAACATGAAATAAGCATTTTGCAGTGACATTAAGGAGGTTTTCAATGTATTTATTTATGAAGAAGAAATCTGTATTTTTGGGACTATTAGTGGTTTTTTTAATAGCTTTGTTTGCTGGGATGGTTTTAGCCCAGACAAACGGAGAGGATCTTATCAAAGATCTTCGGTGGCGCAACATCGGCCCGGCTAATATGAGCGGCCGCGTGTCTGATATTGAGGCCCTCGATAATGATTTTACAAAAGTATTTGTGGCTGCGGCTTCTGGAGGTGTGTGGAAGTCCGTCAATGCGGGAAGCTCTTTTGAGCCTATTTTCGATAAATATGGGGCTGCATCGATCGGTGACATCGCCATCTTCCAGAAAAATCCGGAAATCATCTGGGTGGGGACCGGGGAAGAGTGCGGCCGCAACAGCATTGCCTGGGGAGACGGCATCTATAAATCCACAGACGGCGGAAAAACGTGGCAGCGCTTTCCCGGCCAGGGCATCCACAGTGATTATCATGCACTCTGGCTCGATCCCCACAATAAGGACCGGTTCTATGTGGGCAATGACGGCGGATCTTACCTGACCCATGACCACGGCCGAAATTTCATCAAATTCGATAACTTTGTCATCAGCCAGTTCTATATGATCGGTGTCGATATGCGCGATCCCTTCTATGTGTATGGCGGACTTCAGGATAACGGCACCTGGGGAGGCCCAACAGCCACGCGGGACAGAGCCATCTACACAGATCTCTGGTACACGATAAGCGGAGGAGATGGGTATCATATTCAGGTCGATCCAACCGATTGGCGTATCGTTTATTCCGAACCTCATCCCGGAAATACGGGGGGACGGATCCAAAGGGAGAATGTAGAAACGCGGGTGGCCGCTCAGATCCGGCCTCAAAAGGGAGAGAACATCGTCAATTATGATGAATACATCACTCCCGAAATGGAACAACTGCAGCTGGAAAAAGGTTGGGGGCCTTCTCCTGGGAACGGAAGCGGCGCTTTCCGCTGGAACTGGAGCAGCCCGATCGTCATGTCCCCTCACAATCCGGACACGATCTTTTTTGGAGCCAACCATCTTTTTAAGACCGTAGACCAGGGGGAGACCTGGTATCTGATCAGTCCCGATCTTTCAAAAAATGATCCTTACAAGACCATTAAAGAATCGGGGGGGTTGACTCCCGATCATGATCCAGGTGGCGGGGCGGAATTTCACGGCACGATCATTACGATTTCCGAATCACCCGTAAAAGCGGGTGTGATCTGGGTTGGCACGGATGATGGGAATGTCCAGGTCACACAAAACGATGGTGAAGCCTGGATGAATGTCAGGGCGAATGTTCCCGGTGTTCCTGATGATCTCTGGGTAAGCCGGGTGGAAGCTTCGCATTTTTCGGAAGGAACGCTTATCTCACATTTGACGGTCACCGCAGCGCCAACTTAAAGCCCTGGGTCTTTAGAACCACAGACTCCGGAAAAAGTTGGACAAATATCAGCAATAATCTTCCCGATGGACACGCTGTTTATGTCATTAAGGAAGATTTACACAATCCCCATCTTCTTTTTGTGGGCACAGAGTTTGCTGTGTTCTACTCTATAAGTGCGGGAAATTCCTGGACTAAGCTCAGTTTGAATATGCCCACGGTAGCCTTTCATGACCTTGTCATTCATCCCCGGGATAACGATCTTGTTGCAGGAACTCATGGACGTGGGATCTGGGTATTGGACGATATCACTCCTCTGCAGCAGGCAACGGGGGAAGTCCTGGCCTCAGAGGCTTTTCTTTTTAAAAACCGCAGGGCTACACAGTGGCTGAACATAAACACCGGCGGAGGCGGAGGATCACTCTACTACAGAGGAGAAAATCCCAATAAAAATGCCGCCATCAACTACTATCTTGGTGCGTCTGCTACCGGGAGTGTCGAATTTGAAATCTCCGATATCACCGGCCAGTCCAAATGGACATATTCGGAGAAGGCCGAACCGGGAATCCACAGGTTTTACTGGGATATGAGTTTCAATCCGACAAAAGCAGAGATCGATGCGTTTAAGGAACAGCTGGGTCAGAGGATAGAGCGTATGATGTCTCAGGCTTCAGGCACGCAGGTAGAACAAATTAAAGCGCTGGAAAAGGAATTCGAGGAAGTGGGGACAGATCTTACAAAGATGAGGATTCTTCAGGGAAAAGTCTCCAGAGCGTCAGGTTTTGGAAGATTCAGGCGGGGTGGAGGACTCAGAGGATCTCCTGCAAAACCCGGAGAATATCTGGTCAAGATGACCTACAGCGGAAAAACCTATACCAGTTCGATAGTGATTCGCCAAGACCCCATGCTGGATTCGAAATAAGAAAAAAAAATAGATTAAGTTATTGCTTCTCTATTTTAATTCCAGTGACTTCTACGCCCTGATCAAGAAGTGCAATAGTGCAAATTGTGTATTCGCCTTGTTCATCTTTAGAAAACGTAATTTCCATACTACCTGATTCAGGATCAGAAGAGGTAAATTCATATGGTTCATCCCCTGAGGGCTCTAAAGTGCTGGGTTGTCCATCGCCGGAATCTGCCCATAGAGATCCGGAATCAACACGGAATTCTACAACGATGACATCTATGCCAAACTCAGAGAGATCAAACTCGTATTCACCCAGGATTGCACTGTACTTTTTCGTGAGTTCCTCGTCTTGATTCTCTCGAGCAATTGAGATCGAAGACACCATAAACACAGCAAGGACCAAGCACATAAACATTTGTAATTTTTGGTTTCTTTTTTGAATTTTCATTTTCACCTCATTTAATTGAAAGATCAGAATAAACTATTCGTCGCTTCAATTCAACCCATGAATGGCCAATAAAAAGATAGAAAAAAAGATAGGGAAAAAGATAGGGGGACACTATACTTAGATAGGGGGACACTATACTTAATTCAAAAGATAAAGGGACACCATACTTAGTTCGAATTATAACTTTGTTGAGGAAAATATCCTTTGAATTGATAATAAAAACCGAATTAAGTATAGTGTCCCCTTAATTATGGTGTCCCTTTAATTAAAAGGAGGAGAAAATGATTTTAACAAAAAAAATAGTCATTTTTAGTTTACTTGCCTGTTTATTCATGCTGCCCGCTTTTTCAGTCGCTCAGGATGAGGATCTCTATCCAGGAGGAACTTATAATAAGGCTATTCCGACTCCTCTAGACATTATCGGGCACCGGTTTGGCGCGCTTCATACATTCCATTGGGAAATGGAAGACTTTATCCAGGCCGTTGAAAAGGCCAGCGGCAGGGTCAAGGTGGTCAGCTATGGTGAGACATATCAAGGACGGAAACTCTATACCGTTTTTATAAGCGCACCGGAAAATATGGAGAAGCTTGAGGAGATCCGCACCGACAATCTCAAACTGACCGATCCGCGCACCCTGTCTCAACCTGAACTCGACCGCATCGCTTCTTCAATGCCTGCGATTGTCTGGCTAGGCTACAACATCCATGGCAATGAAGTTACAGGAATGGAGTCCGCAATCCGGACCATCTACCAGCTGGCTGCAGGAACGGACGAAAAGACTTTAACCATTTTAAAAAATGTCGTCTCCATTATCGATCCTGTCCAGAATCCCGACGGCCACGAGAGATACACTCATTACCAGCGATCAGTCGTGACGGTGAAATCCCACCCTCAAGGCAGCGATGTCGAACACTCAAATCCCTGGCCCGGGGGGAGGACAAATCACTATCTGTTCGATCTCAACCGTGATTTTTTTCTCAAGACCCAGATCGAATCCCTCCAGAAGGCCAAACACTACCATGATTGGATGCCACATGTTTTCCCGGATCTGCATGAGATGGGAACTAATTCCACGTATTTCTTTGCCCCCCCGATGCCCCCGTATAATGAGTTCGTTATACCTGAATTGATGAAATGGTGGAATATTATTGCCGATGCCAATGCCCGTGCTTTTGACCATTTCGGATGGGGATACTACACCAAAGAAAGCTTTGATTCTTTTTATCCCGGATATGGCACGTCCTACCCCTCCATCAACGGGGCTATCGGAATGACCTACGAGCAGGCCTCGACCCGGGGAGTAAGCTCTTACCGTGATGACGGATCCCTTCTGACTTTACGGGAAGGTTCGTGGCACCACTTTACTACCTCGATGGCCACGCTTCAGGTTGTCTCGGAAAGAAGAGAAGAAAGGATTCGAGACTTCCACAATTTCTTCGTTACCGGATTAAAGGATGCGGATACAGATCCTATGAAAGAAATCATTCTTGTACCGGATAATGATCCCCAGATTACCGAAAAGTTGGTCGCCAACATGCTCATTGAAAAAGTCGAGATCAAAAGAGCGGCAAAACCGTTCACGAACAGAAGAGCCACGTCCTACATAACAAAAAAGACAGCCTCGAAGACGTTCCCCAAAGGCTCCTATATTATCACTCTCAAACAGCCACAAAAGATTTTGATCAAGGCTCTCCTGGCTCCGGATTCACCCTTGAAAAAGGAGTTCATCGAGGAAGAAAAAAAGAGGCAGGAAAGGGGAGAGAGAGGAAATTTTTATGACGTCACTGCCTGGTCTATGCCGTTGACTTACGGCATCAATGCCTACTGGACCGGAGAGAATTCAAATGTTGAAGCCGAGCCTGTGACCGAAGC